>JAAZYJ010000001.1 GCA_014239715.1 Flavobacteriales bacterium | reverse complement strand
GAACATAAACAGCAGTCGCCCCCGCTGGAATGGAAATGCCCAATCCAACAAGGAAAACCGCTATGAAAACTAACCTAACCATTAGCGTTGTTATGATAACTATCGCTAAAGAAATTAAAACAACTATTATGCCAAAAAACTAAAAACCTCATTATTAACCAATGCTGTTGCTTATTCGAAGCTCGTTGAGGCGAAACGGTCAACCTGTTACATTTTCAATAACAAGAACAACCGATTTTCTCAATCCGGCCAACTAAATTTAGATAGCCAATACAAACCTATTTGTAATTATTTAAGGGCCTGTTAATCCAGAGTTAAATGATGTTAAAGACTGTTAAAAGATAAAGTTGAGATACAACATACTCTACCTTTGTACTGTATAGAAGAAAAAGATGTTTAAAAAGACCATTACGACATTAGTTATCCCAATATCTATCGGAATGCTATTCCTGATATTGTTATTGGGCTATTTAGTGAATAATGCGGCAACCTTAAAAGAAGCATTGTTTAAGGACACTGTCAACGAGGTGATGGCAGATCTGTCTGAAAGGATTGGCACTTATGAACAAGTAACAAGAATGAAACGAAGAATGGGGGGCAACAACTTGTTCAGCCAGCTACAAGAATTTGGATTCGATCAACCTGACGCTGAAGTTAGGGTTAAAGACACCGTGATAACCAGAGGGGGCAAGGATATGGTTATGAAGGTGATAGAGAAGTTTGACGCCAATGGTTCTTTTTCGTCCCGGACGATGTTACCTTCTGATCCGTATGTTTCTGATATAGTTGAAAAACCAATAAATAACTGGGCTGCGGAAGTCCTGAATGATCAGGGAAGCCTGTCAACGGCCATGGGAGACCTGTTCAATTTGAACATGTTAAAGTCATTGGATGAAAGGTTACCGGCCAAAGCGTTAGACTCACTGTTAGAGCTGGAGCTGGATGAACACGGCATTTCAGCGGAATATGATTTTGTCGTTTATGATAACTGGGGAAGCACTTCGTATTTTAAGAGTGAAGAAACCAAGAAAAATCTTGCAGAGCTTTATCAATCAGAGTTTAATTCCAGCTTATTTCCTGCCGACATTTTTGGTTCACCGTATAATGTCAGCGTGTATTTCCCCAATCAAAAAAGTTATGTCATTGGTAAAATGTGGGGAGTTCTGTTGATCAGCTTACTTATTATGGCAGGACTTACTTATGCCTTCTATTTTACAATAAGAACGATCTACAACCAAAAAAGACTGTCGCAAATAAAGAATGATTTCATCGGGAACATGACACATGAACTAAAAACACCAATTTCAACGATCTCATTAGCTTGCGAAGCATTGTCTGATGAGGACATTAGAAGTACTGAGGGGCAGCGTAATAATTTTGTTAGAATGATCAACGAAGAGAATAAGAGGCTTGGGGTTTTGGTAGAGAATGTATTACAAACAGCGATTATTGATCGCGGAGAGCTGAAGTTTAAGATCGAGCGCTTAGGAATACACGATATCATCGTCAAGGCCGCGAATAACATTCTTATTCAAATTGAAAAAAAGGGCGGTGCATTAAAGCTGGATCTGAATGCGAAAAATGACATCATAGATGGTGACAAAGTGCACATTACTAATGTGATCTATAATCTGTTGGACAATGCAAATAAATATACTCCTGAGAATCCCGTGATCAAAATAACTACGGCAGACTCGAAAGACGGAATAATAATTAAAATGGAAGATAATGGAGTCGGTATCAATCGTGAAAATCAGAAGCGAATATTTGATAAATTGTACCGGGTTCCAACGGGTAACATTCACAATGTAAAAGGCTTTGGGCTGGGCCTGAGCTACGTGAAAGCCGTTATTGAAAAACACTTTGGCAACATATATGTTGAAAGTGCGGTAGGAAAAGGAAGTACTTTCAAGCTGGAAATTCCTGCTGCGAAGACACAATTATAACATCGAAAATTATGGAAACTCAAATTAAGGTTTTACTGGTTGAAGACGATCCGAATTTAGGAACGCTATTAAAAGACTATCTCATAGCTAAAGGCTATGCAACAGAGCTTCGGATCAACGGTCAGGATGGTTATGATGCTTTTGTTAAAAATGAATTTGATTTTCTGATCCTTGATGTCATGATGCCCATAAAAGATGGCCTGACACTCGCCAGAGAAATTCGCGGAATCGACAAAACTGTCCCCATGTTGTTCCTTACAGCTAAAACAATGAAAGAGGACACGTTGGACGGGTTCAATGCAGGTGCAGATGATTACATGACAAAGCCATTCTCAATGGAAGAACTATTGGCTAGAATGAATGCTATTTTAAGAAGAACTGCAGGAGATGGCGCAAGAGAAGAGAACTGCTATCAGGTAGGCAAGTTCCTTTTCAAGCCTAAGGAAAGGGTGCTGGAGATAGAAGGGGAGACAAGCCGGTTAACAACAAAAGAAAATGACCTGCTCAAGCTGTTGTGTAAAAATGCGAATGGGGTTCTGGAAAGGAATGATGCACTTAAGGCCGTATGGGGGGATGATAACTACTTTAACGGCAGAAGCATGGATGTGTACATTGCGAAGCTAAGGAAACACCTTAAGAAAGACGAGAAAATTGAGATCATGAATATTCACGGAAGGGGCTTCAAGTTGTTCCTCCCCGATTAAGAAGAATCATACTTTTAACTAGTTTTATTGCGTTAAAGAACAAATGCGCAATAAAAAATCGGATAGTGTCAATATTGAAAAGAAGAAAAGAGGCTTTTTCTATATTGGTGTAATCATTGCCCTGGCCATTTGCCTGCTCGCGCTGGAATGGGTGTATCCGGATCAAAACCCCGTTGATATAGTAGAACCAATGGAAGGCGAATCCACTCCGTGGGTGCTGGTTATTGATGACAAAAAAATTCCGGAAAGACCAATGCCAAGGGATGATTATATCAGCCGGGAAAAAGTGGTGACAGGTAGAGACTCGATCACAGATACAGCCAAGTTCTCAGTTCAGCACCCTCACTTAAACTCCTTCGAATTGCCCGACAGCGTTTTGACTGACCTTGGAAGCGAAGAGATCTATATAGACCCCTTCCCGGGGGTTATTACAAAGAGCATTACGGATATAGATGAACGCCCGCATTATGAAAGCTGCCTAATAAACGGAGACTACAATCCCCTTGTTTTTGATTGTACAGTTGACAAAATATTCAGCCATGTTCGAAAGAACATAACCGTGCCGGAATGTGTCAAATATAGTGGTGGAGAACAAATAGTACTTGCGCTTATTGTATTAAATGTGGCAGGAGAGCCAACTGAGATTGCAATTTTGAATACAGACGCAGTATGTGCCGACTGTGCTGTTGAAGCGACGCGGGTGTTGAGATCCCTGCCCCCCATGAATCCGGGCGTTTATGGCGGAATGAACATCAGGGTTTCGTTCTCTATCCCGATCAAATTCCAATACCGCTAATCTGTTTTTTGTGAAAAAATTGTCTTTCCGCATCTCTATTCTATAAAATGAATCAGATATGCAGAAAAAAGACAAAACAAATCTGGAGTCCAAAAGGAATATCTTCCTCACCACGGGATTAATAATCTCACTGGGCCTGTCATTGCTGGCTTTCGAATGGAAGTCGGGGGAGCTGAGCTTACAGGAAATGGTTGTATACGATGAACCAAGCGATCCCTTTGGACCTGAAGATCATCCAATAGAAATAAAACCAAAATACAACCCGCCAAAAGTAAAAAAGGAAAAGAAGAAGGACATAACGGTTGTCGACACCTTGAAAAAGATAGTTGAGTATGTAGCAGATACAACACCCTTGGACCTTACTGCATTCGATCCTCAATTTCCAATTGATACGGGAGGAGTAGACGAGGGGTTTGCGCTCGTAATTGATACAACGGTAAGGAAATTTGTAGATAGACCCGCAGAGTTCCCCGGAGGACAAAAAGCATTAATAAAATTTATTAAGGACCACGTGGTCTATCCGGAAGAGTGCATTGTATTGGGAATACGTGAGAGTATCCGAGTGCAATTTGTGGTAGAAATTGACGGGTCGGTTACTCAGGTGAGGTCTATTTATGGCCGGAACAGATCATTGATCAGAGAGTCGGAACGGGTTGTAAGAAGCTTGCCCAATTGGAAACCTGCAGAATTGAATGGCCAGCTGGTTCGAAGCTATTTTAAATTGCCCATTCGCTACGGCTCCTCGAGATAATTTACAAAGACCCTGTTCTGCCCCCGTCTACAGGCAGGTTGATTCCATTGATATAGCTCGCTGCAGGAGAAGCAAGAAAAGCAATAGCGTTGGCAACTTCGTGAGGTTCAGCGACTCTTTTCATGGGAACTGCGTTTGCCATATCTGATTTAACCTCCTCTTCTGAACGCCCCGTTTTGGTCGCTTTGTTTGATACAATAGAGCTCAAACGGGCGGTGTTGGTCGCTCCCGGCAAAACATTGTTGACAGTGATGTTGTGCTCACCCAATTCATTAGCCATTGTTTTCGCCCAGTTTGCAACAGCTCCGCGAACGGTGTTTGAAACACCAAGACCATTCAAAGGCTGTTTAACGGAAGTTGAAATAACATTTACAATTCTGCCATAACCGGATGCCTTCATTCCGGGAATAACTGCTGATGCTAAGATATGGTTGCAAATTAAATGCTTTGAAAAAGCATCTGTAAACTCTTCGGTCTGGGCTGTGGTTATCGGCCCACCCGGAGGCCCACCTGTATTATTGATCAAAATGTGGATAGGGCCGGAGTCTGAGACAAATTCTCCCACCTTTTTTTGGAGAGAATCAGGTGATGAATAATCGGCAATGATGCAACTATGGTGTTGAGAGTCGGTTTTTGCAAGCTCTGAAACCTTTGCCTTTAATTTAGCTTCATTTCTGGCTAGCAACGTGACATTTGCACCCATAGAAGCAAGCTGTTGGGCTACCGCAAACCCGATTCCTTGTGTGCTGCCGCAAACAATTGCATTTTTACCATTCAACCTTAAGTCCATTATAGTTTCAGATTAATCATTAGTTTAACGAACATAGTAAAAACGATTCGAATATGTGGGGTCAGGTTTAAAAATCACAGGGGGAATAATTTAGTAGGTATGTGGTCAGCAATTGTGTTTGGTGCGGAATTTACTATTGGTTTAAAAAACTGAGCATGATAGATCGAGATGTCAATTATCGACAATTTATAGCACTTAGTCGGATATCGCCGCATAATGTTTGATTTTGACATTATATGGTTGTAAATTAAACGTCCCCACGATATTTTACAGTCACAAACTATGATTTACGTCACCAAATCAAAAACCCTTTAAACATGAAAAAATTTTACAGTCTGATTATTCTTTTTCTTTCTGCTTTCTCGGTGCACGCCCAGTGTAACCACACGCTAACCATGATCGACTCATATGGAGATGGATGGAATGGCGCAACTGTTGACGTTACTGTCAATGGGATAGCTGTTTTATCCGGTGTGTTTAATGCAGCTTCGGCTAGTGAAGACGCTCCGTTTCCAGCAGCAACTGGAGATGCGATTTTACTTACTAACTGGTTTTCAGGATCATATGATTCTGAAATATCATGGGAACTCAAAGATGGAACGGGCGCTATAATTGCGTCTGGTGTATATGGTGATGCTACTGGTGGCGCTGCGAGCTGTCCTGCATGTCCGCCTCCGTCAAGCCTGATGGCGTCCAATGTAACAACAACTTCAGCAGATTTGAGCTGGACAGCCGGTGGAACAGAAACTTCATGGGAGGTTGAATATGGCCCTGCTGGATTCACTTCAGGTAGCGGTTCTGCTGTTGTTGCGATAACTAATCCGTATAACTTATCAGGTCTTACGGCAGGCACGGCGTATGACTATTATTTGCGCGCAATATGCGGGCCTGGCGATACAAGTGCTTTTGTAGGTCCCACCTCTTTCACCACATATGGCGATTGTTCTTCAAGTGGCACATACAATTACCAGAATGGTAGCTCATTAGCCTCAAGTTTGCACAGTTTTGTGGCGATCACGCCCGGAGATTACATTACAATTGATTTTACTGTTGGATCTACCGAAGCGTGTTGTGATACCTGGTACATTAATGATGCAGCCGATGGTTCTGGCTCAACAATAGCCTCTGGAAATGGTTCCATTGTCGGTACGTACGAATCTACCACAGGTGAAATATCGTTTTATGTAGTGTCTGATGGAAGTGTAAATGGAACAGTGTTTACCTATTCATTGTCATGCGCACCACCACCTTCATGTGCAGACCCGACGGCACTAGGAGCGACCAATATCACAGCAACTTCAGCGGATCTTAGCTGGGTGGCTGGTGGAACGGAAACTTCATGGGAGGTTGAATATGGCCCTGCTGGATTCACTTCAGGTAGCGGTTCTACTGTTGTTGCTATGACCAACCCTTATAACTTATCAGGCCTTACGGCAGGCACTTCGTACGACTATTATTTGCGTGCAATATGCGGGCCTGGTGATACAAGTGCTTTGGCAGGACCTGCCTCTTTCACCACCTATGGCGATTGTTCTTCAAGTGGCACATACGATTACCAGAACGCTAGCTCACTGTCCTCAAGTTTGCAAAGTTTTGTGGCGATCACGCCCGGAGATTACATTACAATTGATTTTACTGCCGGTTCTACCGAGTCGTGCTGCGACACTTGGTACATAAATGATGCAGCCGATGGTTCTGGATCAACAATAGCTTCCGGAAATGGTTCCATTGTCGGTACGTACGAATCTACCACAGGTGAAATTTCCTTTTATGTGGTTTCTGATGGAAGTGTAACCGGGACAACATTTACCTATTCATTGTCATGCGCACCATCGCCTTCATGTGCAGACCCCACCGCACTAGGAGCGACAAATATCACAACTACATCTGCCGACCTTGGCTGGACAGCGGGCGGAACAGAAACACTTTGGAACATCGAGTATGGTCCTGCAGGGTTTACTCCGGGTACAGGAACGATGGTCTCAACTGGGACTAATCCTTACGCATTAACGGGATTAACATCCAACACGGCTTACGACTTTTATGTTCAGGCAGATTGTGGTGCTGACTCCAGTGCTTATGTTGGCCCAGAGTCATTTTCTACACCTTGTGATGCTGTAACGGTATTT
>JAAZYJ010000002.1 GCA_014239715.1 Flavobacteriales bacterium | reverse complement strand
TCCTGAAACGGCATCAAAACTGCGTGTTTGCATTGAAATATGACCACCATTTTCAATAATATCAATTTGTCGTATGATCTCATGATCTATGGCTCTTTGTACATTTCTCATTGAGTTCATGTTCTTTACTTCACACCGTTCACCAAATTCAGGTGCGCCCTTCAACATGACTGAAATATTAGCGTCACAACGCATACTTCCTTCCTCAAGATTGCCATCGCAAATGTCTAAGTAGCGAACGAGTTTCCTCACCTCCATCAGGTAGTTATAAGCCTCTTTAGATGTTTTAATCTCGGGTTCGGAAACAATTTCTAAAAGAGGTACGCCGGCCCTGTTCAGATCTACCAATGTGTCATACAGATCTTGATCGTGTATACTCTTCCCAGCATCTTCTTCCATGTGAATCCTGGTAATGGCGATGTCTTTTCCAGTACCGTCGTCTGTTTTAATTGACACCGTGCCTCCTGTACATATTGGAGTTCTATCCTGAGTGATCTGGTATCCTTTAGGAAGATCCGGATAAAAGTAATTCTTCCTGTCAAAATGCATTTTTCTGGTGATTTTTGCGCCTATAGCTAATCCCAGTCTGATTGCGTAATTAACGGTGTAACTATTCGCCTTTGGCAGTGTTCCCGGCAATCCAAGCGACACCGGGCCAATGTTGGTGTTCGGAGTTGCACCAAATTCATTAATGTCCGAACAATAGGCCTTGCTCTTGGTTAAAAGCTGGGTGTGTACCTCCAAACCAATAACCGCTTCGTATTTGTCATAAACTGAACCCATGATCAAAGCGATTCAATAAGTTCTGTAAAGATAATGGTCATCTTGGGCTCAGCGCGAGATGCCACTTCCTGAACCATTTCGTGTGTAACTTCAACAATTTTACCGGGTACACCAAGATCGGAAATAATCGATACGCCGAAGCATTCAACACCCATGTGCCTCGCTGCAATAACCTCAGGAACAGTACTCATACCTACTGCGTCAGCACCAATATTTCTGACATACATGTACTCCGCAGGGGTTTCAAGAGTCGGGCCTGTTAGTCCTGCATATGAGCCTTCTGCTACTTTAATGCCATGCTTAGCTGCAATTTCTTTGGATTTTGAGATTAACCTTTTTGAATAGGGTTCGCTCATGTCAGGGAACCTTGGGCCGAGCTCTTCAATATTAGGGCCAATCAAAGGATTTGATGGGAATAGGTTGATGTGGTCATTAAGAATCATTATTTCTCCAATTTCAAATTCAGGATTAACACCACCCGATGCATTTGATACAAAAAGTGTTTCAACTCCCAGGAACTTCATAACCCTAACGGGAAAAACGACCTCTCCCATATTGTATCCCTCGTAAAAGTGAAATCGTCCCTGCATAGCAACAACTTGTTTGCCACCAAGCACTCCGAAAATTAGCTGACCTGAATGGCCTTCTACTGTTGACACAGGAAAGTTGGGAATGTCTTTGTAAGGAATTGCGTGGTCAATTTTTATTTCATTGACTAGCCCCCCTAAGCCAGTACCCAAAATCAAACCGATTCGTGGTTCGTAATTAGTCTGACCTTTCAGATATCTTGCTGTCAGTTTTATATTGTCTAACATAGTCTTCAATTTCTTTATTGAATCTGGTTTTATCATCAACGAAAAAGACCTCTATTTCTAGGTAGTGGATCGATAATTCAGGCGCCCCGTCAACCAACCTTAGCCGCTGTGCATCTTTCTCGGTCGTTAAAATGATCTTGTTCCCGCCAAAAGTATCAAATAATTTTTGAACTTTCTTGATGTCTTTATCACTGAATCGGTGATGGTCAGGAAAGCGCATATGCGTGACGTTCAGGTCTTCTGATTCCAATTTGTTGATTATCGGAACAGGATTGGCTATGCCGGTGATCAGTAGGATGTTAATTTGTTTCAATTCAGCAATGTCATGGTAAACTATGCCGTCATGAACAGGTATGATCTTGCCGTATCGGAATGAGCTGAAGTGTATAGTTTGCCACGGTTTAGGCTTCATTTTCTGACTGAATGCGATTTGTTCCTTAGGGGATAATTCTTCTGGACATTTCGTAACGATTATAGTGTTGGCCCTTCTCTTTCCAATTGGCCATTCTCTGAGATTTCCTGTTGGAAGCATCCAATCTTTGAAAAAGGGTCGATTATATTCCGTCAAAAGGACATGGAAACCGGGAGATATACTTCGGTGCTGGAAACAATCATCTAACAAAATGCAATCAATACTTGGTTCTTGTTTCAAAAGCTCGATCACGCCATTGACCCTGTCCTTTTGAACACCAACGGTTATATCTGAAAATTTATTTTTAAACTGAAGGGGCTCGTCGCCACAGTCAGCAACAGTTGATGTTGATTTGACCATATGAAAGCCACTTTTTGTCCTTCCGTACCCGCGACTTAACGTTGCGACCCTATATTCATTCTTTAATAGCTTGATGAGATATTCAACATGCGGGGACTTGCCTGTTCCACCGGCAGTTAGGTTTCCGACCGAGATAATTGGAAGATCAAATGTTACTTCTTTAATTATTTTGAAATTAAACAAAGAGTTGCGAAAGGCAGTGATCAGACCATAGAGAACGGAGAATGG
>JAAZYJ010000207.1 GCA_014239715.1 Flavobacteriales bacterium | reverse complement strand
GAAATTCAACAAGTATTTTTTGCTTTTGGAAAAACAAAACTGGCAACTGAGGGTGCAACATCTTTGGAATTAATAGCTGCCGAGATGCAGGAAAACCCGGATATGAAGCTTCAAATTAATGGTCATAACAATTCTATGGAAGATTCTGTGGGAGCAGAAAACGACTATTATTCCGACATGGATAATAAAAGAATTGGTGTGGTTATGGAGTATTTAACCAAGAAGGGGATTCCTGAATCTAGAATGATCACATCGCGAAAAGGAAGTACTGTTTCTAATGATGTGAACGAAGAAGATGATGAAGATCTTAGAATGGCCAAGAACAGACGTATTACGTTTAAAGTACGGTAGGGATATTAGATATATAAAAAAGGGGAGTCTAGACTCCCCTTTTTTTATGGTCGTTATTTTATTTTTCAATAATATTGAATCTGTTTTGATTCTCAGTTTCAAGAGGTTTAACGATTTTTTTATCATCAGGTTGACCATAAAGATCAGGTTGAAGGTATTTTCCTTTGTTCCAATCTTCTTTGTTCACCTCAACTTGTTTGGACTCTGGATGTTGTTGTAAATATGGATCATTTCTTTCAGCATAAACGGACCAAGAAACTTCCATGCCAGCAGTTCCTCCCGCAATAATAAATTGACCGTTCAGAATTTTCTCTTTAATATACAAAGGAGCGTAACCACCAATCGGCGTCAATTGATAGCTGAAGTTAGCATTTACTGCATCAAAGTAATCAGGAAGAGATATAACTGCCTCTCCATTTGAATCAAATGCAATCGTTCCTCGATACATATTCAATACTTCGTTAGATTCGATGCTATAGTGTCTCAAATATTTATTCTCTGGATCCAATGGATGATCAATAGAGAAAGCTTTTGTTCCGGCTGCACCAAAATCACCATTTGCGTATACAGAATAACCGAGTGGGTCGCTTTGGTCACCCCATATACCAACATATCCCAAGCCGTATGCTCCGACAGCGTTTCCCAGCGGACCAATGGCATCATAGTTCCGACCATAAGTTCCGAATCCTAATTGGTAATTTGTTTCTCCAACAACTCCACTGTGTCCAATACCGTAGGTGCCATATCCTCCTGTAGTACGAAGGTTATTCCCATAGATTCCGGCGGATGCTGTTGCTGTAGCTTCAACCTGTCCTGAAACGCCATATGCACCTCCCGAGGTACTTCCAACTATTGCAGCCGTCAGATTACTCGTTGCATTTGTTGTAGCCTGAATAGGAGAGAACCCGTTTGCTGCATTCGTTGATGTTGCAAGGAATCCTACTCCCGTATTTGTTGTTGAAGCCCTCAATCCAATTCCATTTGCAGTTCCATTGATAAGCTCAACTTCACCTGCGTCAACAGTTATAACACGTCCTGCTCCGGCTCCTCCTTGATCGTACGCCTGATCCAGGGTGTTGGCTCCTCCCGTAGGCAGGGTTATTGTATTTCCGCTGGAAATAGATATGTTTTGACCGTTTATGCTTAAGGACTGAATTTCATTTGTCGGATCACTGTCTGCGTCATTCGGACTTGTAATGAAGCCTGAATCATTTATCAGATCAGAAGTGTTTGTTGGAATACTCGGTGTGTTTGACAGGTCGTTATAATCACCGCTGAAGGTATTTTCTGCATAAAGAGCATAAGGAACACTTAGCAATTCTGCAGTACCCGAAATACTATAAACTGTACCTCCTGCAGGATCTGTATCCGTTTTAAGAAAGTACGGTCCGCTAGACCAGTCAATGGAACTGAAATTACCAGCAACAACGGTACCCGAACCAATTTCAATTGTTGCAAGCCCATTTGCATTCGTTGTTGGCGAATGCGTTTCTATATAAACTGCGACACCGGTTGCTGTGGTTTGTAATATGCTTATTTGAATCCCTACGACAGAGCTTGTTACCAGTGCATCACTTGCATTTCGGATTACCGATTGATACGACATTTTTTGTGGAGATTGACCCCATATAAGGATTATGTTAAATGCAAAAGCAATGGTTATAAATAGTTTTTTCATGATTTAATATTTAATAATTTTAAAAGCTTGAAATTTTTCTTGTTGCATATATAGTGAAAGGT
>JAAZYJ010000003.1 GCA_014239715.1 Flavobacteriales bacterium | reverse complement strand
TACAATTACTCAAACCATTAGCATTACCGTTGGAATTGAAGAAGGCGGACCATTATTTGAGATCTATCCGAATCCTGCCAAAGAATGGCTTCAGATCAATTTGACGAACGCAGCTACTATTCACGCCATGAACATTTACGATGTTTCAGGGCAGCTGGTAAAGACGCTGGGGCAGCTTTCCAGCTCAAACACCATTGATCTTAGTGGTTTTGAGCAAGGTCAGTACATCATTCAATGTATCGGCAACAATGGAGTAAGCACGAAAAGATTGCTTATTTCAAAATAAAAGCCCCGGTATAAAACCGGAGCCTTTGCTTGTAACTATTTCAACTATGTGATCAACGTATGGTCAATGTTAACCCCTGTATCTTTCGGGTTATACCATCCGGACCTTTAGCAGTTACACCGTCGAATATGATCTTGTCACCACGTCGCATGGAAATGATCGCACGTTTAATTTCTTCCGGCACGTATTTGCTGGTAGCTTTTTTCTCGAACGGCGCTTTCCCACTTCTGTAAATGGTTGTTGTAAAGCCTACCGTTTCAGGGGTCAGATCAAATTCAAAATCCTCATAAATTGCCTTAGCAACGCGAAGCTGTCTGAGATAGCCCTTGGTAGTTGTTCCATCTGTGGTCTTTCCAAGTACACTTAGTGTGGGTTTGGGCAGTCTTTTCACCCTAAATGCCACACTACCCATACTTTTTTGCTCACCATTCTGCATGGTTGCTTTTACATTTACACTTACCGTTTTCTGTGCATTCCGGGCAAGAATTACCTTGTAAGTACCATTTCCTGTTCGTGTTATTCGGTTGCCGGTACCGGATATACCAACGGTTACATTTTCGTTTGCCACACCCGGAACAGACACACTAACCGGGTTTTCAACCCCTACATACAATACGTTCATTTTAACTGGAGATACGGTCAAGGAAGGTCGCGCAACAATGTAGCTGGATTCAAAAGGGAAACTTTTAAGCTCGCCTGTATTTGTTTCAACCTCAATGTTACCCGTGTAGCTATGAGGTCCTTCCTGATCGGTCTGAAGATGATACTTGCCCAAGCCGTGACTTACCGGAATGGTCTCGTCATCAATGGTGATCCTGGGGTCCTTGGTCTTGTTGAAAGCCGCAAGAAAAATATCTGCCTGGTATTCATCACCCAAAAGAACATAGCTTGTTGGTGCTACAATTTTCGGTGCAACAGTATCAAATGGAATGTCCACTTTAGCTACATCAGCAAATAGCTTGTTGACCACATCGTACTCTGCATTCTTGATATCGTTCTGTAGCTTTGTAAGATTGACAATCGACGCTGCCAAGGTAGTTTGATAGAAGGTAGTCATCTCCCAATTGAGCTCTATACCGTCCTGATGACTTCCTTCCAGCATCAAACCGATGTTTGCATTTTCTCTTTCTTCTAATGGAAGATAGTCGAGCAATTCTTTTCTATAGCCGTTGATCTTCGTTTTCAGCTCTTTACTTAATCCTGCTGAGCCGTCTTCAGAAAGGCCTATCATTATTTGAGTAGTAACATCAAAATTGTCTTTGGCTTTTACATTTCTCAGCTGCAGCGTGTCTGACACTTCGGCCGATACACCCTCGGTTTCCGCCATTAGCTTCTTTTTGAGGTTTTCTATGTATTCAACGAGTTCAGCAGAACCTGATTTAACTGAATTTGCTTTTTCAAAGGCAGCAGTTACACGAACCGGGTCATATTGTTTCGCCATTTCAAATCCGGCATAGATCTGATCGTTCTTCTGGGTTGTGATGTCTGCAGACATTTCCAGACTCTCGTTAACCTGTACAAATGAGTCTAAAATATCCTTTGATACATTCAAGGCCAGCATCGCCATTAATACGAGATACATGAGACCTATCATTTTTTGTCTTGGTGTTTCTTTTATTCCTGCCATGATAGTAAGTTTTAGTTAATAATTAAGTGTAGAATGGCCCTTCCGAGCACATCGGTTAATTGCACTTTTATAAGTTTTGGTAATTAAAACGCCTGCCTGCGCAGGCACCGATCCGGTTATGTTCTAGTTATGAGCCGCGGATCTTTCTTCGCTCATTAAGGTAAATGCTGGACGTAAAAAATGGTACAGAACGAATTCCGGAATGATACACTAATCTTGCGTTTCGATCGGAGTACCATCTTCTTTGCCGGATTCTTTTCCAAACTCCGTTGCTATAAAGTAGGCCGCCAGCGCTATGATCACCAGAAAAAGAAACATTTTCGGGTTCTTGTACAAAGGTTTTTTGTTTCTTTTCAACGCCTCGTCATAGCTTACCTGAAATTTTGAAAAGCTTTTGAACTTCTCGATCGTTTCGTCGGAAGGCAAATTCTCTTTGTCTGTTCTATTTATCTTATATTTTTTCATTTGCCTTGATCTCCTACCTGTTTTTTAAGCTTGTCAAGAGCTCGATACAATCTAATTTTGGCATTTCCATGGCTAATTTCAAGGACCTCCCCCATTTCTTTGAATGACATCCCGTCGAAAAAGCGTAATTCAATTAAGTGTGATACCTCCAGAGGCAGCTCACCCAGGCACTTAATAACCAGCTGTTGCCTGTCCACCTCGACCCCTTCTTTCATTTCTTTCATGAGGGTTATCACATCCGTTTCCATGATCTCTACCTCAGTGATCTTATTCGATTGGCGATAATACATATTCACTTCATTGGAAGCAATGCGATAGAGCCATGACGAAAATGGAAAGCCACGATCCTCGTATTTTTTGATGTTGATCAAAGCCTTTAAGAACACCCTGGATGCAATATCCTCCGAAGTGAACTCGTCGCGTACTTTCTTGAAAATAAAAATGAAGATCTGTTTGTAATAGTGCTCATACAAAGGTGCAAATCTGGCCGGGTTGGCTTTTGCCTGTTCAATAAGCCTTGGCTCATTGGGTAACCTTTTACCAGACCTGCTACCTTTCACTCGTAAGTGTATTTAATTCACTAATTACAATACAGAATGTCGAAAAAGGTACAGCCATCATTTTTCCGGGTGTCTTATCATGTATATTCCTCCAACCATAAACAATCCTCCTAAAAGCATGATCAATAAAAAATAAAAACTGCGTTTCCACTCAAAATATGGAGAGTCTACTTCTAAAAAGAAAGTAACGATCGGTGTCAAGATCATATTCGCGGCGACTCCCAATGTAAGGTAAGCCATAAAACGCTTGAACCTTACAAAGAACTTGTATAAAGGGGAGTTCAAGACATTTTGACGCTCCTGTTGTCTCATTTTCCTGATCTTTTCCTTCAGTCTTTCACGTTCTTCGTGTTTAAATCTTTTCTCAATAGCATCCGCCATTTCCTCAGCTGAATATTTTTTTCTGACTGTTTTGGGAGGAGAAGTAAGCACCTGATATGCTTCCTGGATCGCTAGAAATTTTTTTTGTGCATCGTCACTACTGTTATTGTCCGGATGGTATTTTTGTGCCTTTTTTCGGTACGCTTTTTTCACTTCAGCTTCCGAAACACCGGGTGGAATATCAAGAATACGGTAGTATTTGAGCATAATGCAATTTACAAATTCCAATTCTCACATTCAACAGTACGGCTGATTAGTTTCCCGTTACCTGCCCGTGATATCTGAAATTACTTCGAATAGTGAGAAAACTTTTGGCCATAACATTCGTCTATCAAGAACCAATACAGCTCAAATTCGGTAACCATTAGCTACTGAATTAGGATGTCTAAAACCAAATATGATTATCTTGCACTTCGATGAATAATATCCTTGTTTTACTTATTGTACTTCTTTTATTTGGCGTCGGAAATGGACACTGTCAAAACAGCTTAGTGGGTTATAAATTTATTGAGAACAAGGGACAATGGGTGGACCACGTAAAGTACAGAGCGGACCTGAAGGCAGGCCATTTGTACATGGAGGAGGATGGCTTATTCTATGATTTTATCGATGCGGAGCAAATGGACAGATATGTCCAGGCCCATTACGACAGATCATTGCCTCGAAATTTTGAGGCACTCAGACATCATGCATATCGGGTTAAATTCGAAGGAATGAGCTCAAAAACCAAAATGATCGAAGAGCTTCAAACACCCGAATACTACAATTATTTTCTGGGAAAAGATCGGGCTCGATGGGCATCAAAAGCATATGGTTATCATCGGGTACGATATAAAGATCTGTACGATGGCATTGACATGCAATTCTATTCCAAGTATTTCAATCTCAAATATGATTTCATCATTCAACCGGGTGCAGATCCAAAAGACATTCGTTTATCCTATGATGGTATTGATAAACTTGCAATTAAAAACGGCAAATTGCATGTCTACACAACGGTCAATCATATCGTGGAAAACAAACCTTATGCGTATCAGGAAATTAATGGCGAAAAGGTTGAGGTTGAATGTCTTTACAAATTATCAGGCAATCAAGTATCGTTCATATTTCCTGATGGTTATGATGACAAATATGAGCTGATTGTTGATCCCACCTTGATCTTCTCCACCTATTCGGGTTCGATCGCTGACAATTTCGGCTATTCGGCCACTTTTGACTCCAAAGGATTTCTTTATTCTGCTAGCTCATCTTTTGGTATGAATTATCCGACCACTACCGGCGCATTCGATGAAACACACAACGGTGGTGATGGGCTTGGTTTAGGTGTAGACATCGCCATCTCAAAATTCGATACAAGTGGCACGTTCCTCGTCTACTCAACGTACATTGGAGGGAGCAGTGATGAGCTACCGCACAGCCTGATCGTGAATACTTTCGATGAACTATTCATTATGGGCACAACCAGCTCGGCTGACTACCCGACTTCTGTGGGGGCTTACGACACTACATTCAACGGTGGCCCTCCAAAGAGCTTGATGAGTGGATTAGGAGCGGACTACCCTTTCGGTTCGGACATTGTAGCAACCAATTTGTCTGCTGACGGAGCAACGCTACTGGCTTCAACTTTTATTGGAGGAACTGGAAATGACGGATTAAATTCAGCAAGCGACATCTGTTCCCTGAATGTCTTGAAATACAACTATGCAGATGAGATCAGAGGGGAGATCGATATTGATGAAAACAACAATGTGTACATCGTAAGCTGTACCATGTCTACAGATTTTCCTGTTGTTGGAAGCGTTTTTCAACCTACATACGGAGGAGGGCCGATAGACGGGGTAATTATGAAGCTTGATAATTCCCTCCAAAACATGATCTGGAGCAGCTATTACGGCGGAGAAGGAAATGATGCTGCTTATTCACTTGCTCTTGACAGCCAAGGTGACCTGTATATCACAGGAGGAACAGATTCGGATTCACTTGTCATCAGCAACGCAACTTTGGACACCTCATTCAACGGAGGAAGAGCCGATGGTTTCGTTGCTCATATTACGGGTGACGGACAAACCTTGTTGAATACTTGTTATCACGGATCCCCTGTTTACGATCAGGCCTATTTTGTTGAATTGGATCGCTACAACAACGTATATCTTTTGGGGCAGACGGAAATTCAGGATTCAACCTTCATTCAAAATGCGCTTTACTTCGATTACGGTAGCGGTCAGTTTGTATCGAAAATGTCACCACAGCTGGATTCTATCATCTATTCGACGGTATTTGGAAACGGTCTTGGAATAAGTATTTCCCCAACTGCCTTTTTGGTAGATCTGTGCAACAAAATTTACTTGTCCGGTTGGGGCGGATCGACCAATGCATTCAACACGTGCAACAACGCAAACAACACCGACGGGATGCCTGTTACATTTGATGCCTTTCAGTCTACCACCGATGGGGGTGATCATTATGTGATGGTCCTCGAAGACGATGCATCCACGCTAGTCTATGGCTCTTTTTTCGGTGGACCGGTGGCGCAGGAGCACGTTGATGGTGGCACCAGCAGGTTTGACAGAAAGGGTAAAGTTTATCAGGCCATGTGCGCCGGCTGTGGCGGCAATTCAGATATGCCAATTAATCCGGCAGGAGCCGTTTCACCAACGAACAACAGTACGAATTGCAACCTTGGGGTTTTCAAAATGGATTTTAACCTGCCCGTCGTAGTTGCCGATTTCGACCCGCCACCAATTGGTTGTGAACCCTTCACTTACACGTTTACCAATACGTCGTTGTCGCAAAATTTCACTACATATCAATGGGATTTCGGAGATGGCGGCACTTCTACCTCCATGAATCCAACCTACACGTATTCCAGCTCCGGGAATTACACCATTACACTGATCGTGTCGGATACGGCAACTTGCAACTTTGGTGATACCATCAGTAAGGACATCACCGTACTCGGAGACACGACCTATTCCTTAGCAGATATTTCAATTTGCCCGGGACAAACAGAACAGATCGGCCTCATACCCAACCCCGATACTTCGATCACCTATTCATGGATAGCCGGGTCCGGATCGCTGACCGACACCTCCGTTTCAAACCCCTTTGCAGATCCGGTAATTACCACAAATTACACCTTGTTGATCAACAGTGGCGTATGCACAGACACCGTTCATCAGACCAT
>JAAZYJ010000051.1 GCA_014239715.1 Flavobacteriales bacterium | reverse complement strand
GCGGTTTTATTGAACAATAGCATGTATACCTATAAAGTGGCAGGCGCTCAGGTAGGAGTCGAAAAGTCTGTGCTAAGCGAAGTATGTAAAATTATTGGATGGGATGAAAATGCAGACGGCACTTTTGCGTCTGGGGGATCTATGACCAACCTCATGTCGATGATCATGGCAAGAGATGCCGTAGCTGAAACCGTCAAAAACACCGGTGTACAGGGTAAAATGATGGTGTACACTTCGGCAGATTCACATTACAGCATCCCTAAAAACGCAGCCTTTTGCGGGATAGGAAGAAACCAGGTGCGTTATATTAAAACCAACAAGAAAGGACAAATAAATGTGCTGGACCTTGCAAGACAGGTCGAGGAAGACATAGAACAGGGTTTTACACCGACACTTGTCAATTTAACGGCAGGGACCACGGTTCTTGGGGCTTTTGACGATGTGCGAGCGGTCAAGAATATCTGTTCAAAATACAATATATGGCTACATCTTGATGGAGCCTATTGTGGCTCTGTTTTGTTCAGTAGAAAATACCGTCATTTAATTGATGGGGTGGAGCTCGTGGATTCTTTTAGCTTTAATGCCCATAAAATGATCGGAACGCCTTTGACATGCTCTTTGATTGTGGTAAAAGACAAACAACACCTGTTCGATTCCTTTTCAAATGAAGCCAATTATTTGTACCAGGCAGAAGATGATCACTTTAACCTGGGAAAAACCTCTCTGCAGTGCGGTCGAAGAAATGACGCCTTAAAACTTTGGACGCTATGGAAGAGTGTGGGAACAGTTGGTCTTGAGAAGATTGTAGACAAACAATTTGAGCTTGCCGATTATGCAAGAGCCTACATTGAAAACAATGAAAATTACACCTTGCACAGCTACGAGGAGTCCATTTCGGTATGCTTCAATTACAAAGGGGTTTCAGCGAAAAAGA
This sequence comes from Flavobacteriales bacterium, assembly GCA_014239715.1. Next base: position 1,817 of record JAAZYJ010000051.1, on the reverse strand, counting down.
TTTGTAAGGCGCTCTATGAAAACTCGGAGATCCTTGTGGGATTTGGTAATATAAAAAACCAAAAATTCGTGAGGCTCGTTACCATTAACGCCCAAAATTCAAAGGAAGATATTTTGAGTTTTTTTACAACTCTGGAGGCCTTTGTAGATAAAAATATGGTCGTGAAAAAAGAGGCCCAGTTCATTTCATAGCCCAGCAGATGTCCGAATTACAAGCTGTACGTATCAATAAATTTTTAAGTGAAGCCGGTTTCTGCTCCAGACGGGAAGCAGACAAGCTAATTGATATAGGCGCTGTTAAAATCAATGGAAAAGTTCCCGAAATGGGAACAAAAGTGCTTCCAAATGATGTCGTTACCGTGGACGGAAAAGAGGTCCGCAGAAAAGAGAATAATTCCATATACATTGCTTTTAATAAACCGGTTGGCATTGTCTGCACTACAGATACAGGAGTAGAAAAAGACAACATTATTGACTATATCAATTTTCCTAGCAGGATATTTCCCATAGGAAGACTTGATAAGCCAAGTGAAGGCTTAATTCTTTTAACAAATGACGGGGACATTGTCAACAAAGTGCTTCGGGCACGAAATGAGCACGAAAAAGAATATATCGTTTCCGTAAATAAGCCAATTACATCGGACTTTATAAAAAGAATGAGCAAAGGAGTGCCTGTTCTGGATACGGTAACCCGAAAGTGCAGGGTGGAGAAAATATCGAAAGCCACATTTAGAATTGTACTGACTCAGGGCCTGAATCGTCAGATCAGACGTATGTGTGAGCACCTTGGCTATGAGGTTAAAAGGCTAAAGCGTGTCCGTATTATGAACATTCTTCTAGATACTAAAGTAGGTGAGTGGAGGCACCTGTCTTCACAAGAGTTAGAGGACCTGAACGCCAAGCTCCAGGACTCTTCAAAAACGGTCTAGTTTTTAATAAACTTCAGTTCTGAAATGCCGTCGACAACAAGGAAATATACCCCTTTTGAATATGTAGAAAGATCAAGTTCCTGTACCTTCTCAGTTAATAAACCCGAAGACAATACGGCCCCTGTCTGGCTACAAATTTTATAGTCGGCACCCAGATATTTCTGGGTGACCTCTACAAAAACATTGTCATTTGTAGGATTAGGATAAATATGCAGGGCCTTGTCCAGCTCTTCGGATTCTGGAATCCCCATAGAGGCTTCTTCACAATCATCTCCAGCCTGCTTGATTCGAATAAACAGGTCGTCAAAATAGCTGTCGTTGTCTGTTCCTGCATTACGTGTGCCCATCAAAACCATTCTGATTTTTCTGGTCAATACAGGGACCGGCTGATAATCTGAAACCAGTGTCCAGTCCGGACTTTGATTCTGATACGTATTTGTGGTTCCGAGTATTCCGTTGGAGGCATCGTAAAACTCAATTTTAAATTCAGGAATATCGCTACCCGAATAATCGCTTAAGTATCCCCCGAAATAAATTTCGGCAGAATCCACATCGATCATAGTGGCGTATGAGCTGATGTCAATATCCTGATACCCTTCTGCGTAGGCATTGGGATCACATACCCCACCTACAGCAAATAAACGCGAACCCGAATGGGCGTTATTTCCAGCACATTCTCCGCTTGCAATTGATTCAAAAGACCCCGTAACCTCAGTCCAGTTGTTCACACCGTCTTCGGCCCCTGCGTTAAGAAGGAGGTTGTCAGAATACAGACTTGAAGATGTAGCAAAGCTGATGGGCTCGGACCAATCGCTCCAGGTCAGATTTCTATCTCTGTATCGAACCCTCCAGAAGTAGGAAGAATTTTCATTGAGGGTAGTAATCTCGT
>JAAZYJ010000117.1 GCA_014239715.1 Flavobacteriales bacterium | reverse complement strand
TGGCTGAATGAAGGGTTCACGGTGTATTTTGAACGCCGAATAATGGAAGGCATGTACGGTAAAGATTATGCAGATATGCTAGCCATTTTAGGTTATCAGGATCTACAGCGTTCTTTGACCGATCTGCCGGCAGCTGATCAGGCATTGAAACTCAGGTTGAAGCGCAGGCATCCCGACGCAGGCATGACAGATATAGCGTATGAAAAGGGATGTTTCTTTTTAAAAATGATCGAAGAAACTGTAGGGCGAGAAAGATTTGATGTTTTTTTGAAACAGTACTTTGACGAGCATAAATTTCAAACAATAACTACGGAGGAATTTATGGCATATATCAATCAACACCTTGTCGACACTACCGACTCTGAATTTAATTTGGCTGAATGGATATATGAACCTGGGCTACCTGCAAATTGTCCGGTTGTGGTCAGCAGTAATTTTAATAAAGTAGAGCAACAACTGAATGCTTTCTATTCACAAAACGACTTGAATGAAATCTATTCTGAAAATTGGTCAACTCATGAATGGCTTCATTTTTTGAGGAACCTTAGAGAAGAGACAACTCCTGAACAACTTGAATTGATCGATAACCGATTCAATCTGACCAACACCGGCAATAGTGAGATCGCTTGCTGCTGGTTTGAAAAGGCAATACGTGGTGGGTATATCAAAGGTGTGGATCAAAAATTGGAAGAGTTCTTGGTAGCAGTGGGCCGTCGGAAATTTTTAACACCACTGTACAGGGCTTTGAAGGAAACGAACTACCATGAAAGAGCCTTGGAGATATACAACTCAGCAAGGCCAAATTATCATCACGTTTCAAGGCATACTATCGACCAATTACTGGACTATTCTGAGTCTTGATTGTAGGTGCTCAGAAATTGCATTCCAAAATCTACACCTAATCGATAGTCAGAAGTGATTTTGTGTTTGGACGTAGAATAACTACTTGTGGTAAGGTGTTTCTCCGGTGCAATTTGAATTATATCAACGTTTTTCGGATTGTTAGCAATATAGTCTATACTGGCATTGTAATATTCATGATCTTCGGAAAATCGCCTGCTCAATAGAGGATTTTCTTTGTGCCATAACCCTCCAAACCAACCGAAATAGCTCCATTCCAGCTTAAGGTCTGCAGGCATTGTTCTGATCACTATAATTTTCTTTGCTCCAAGATCCACGGCTCTTTTTACAGGTATTGGGTCACTCCAGCCGCCATCCATTAGCTTCATCCCATCGAATTGGCAGTATCCCTTAGTTAAAAAAGGAAGGGTTGACGAAGCTCTTAACGCTTTGTGCCAATTGTGCTTTTCTGGCCTTATATAGACTGGATCTCCATTTTTCATGTTAGTTGCTACTATCTCTATATGAGCTTGTTTGGCTCTTTTCAATGCTGCCTTCAGGTCTAGAGGATAGTGTGTCATTGCGAAAGTCTCCAAATATTGCAGGTTGACATACCCTTCTGCTGCAAACAAGTGCTTAAGGCTAATGAATTTGCTGTCCATGAAAATGTTAGATATGATATGGTAGGTCGCATGGAATTGCTTTGCCAAATAATAGGAGAGGCACATTGAACCTCCACTAACACCAATGTAAATGTCAAAAGGGTCAAATCGGGCCGCCATAAATGCATCTAATACACCAGAAGTAAAAATTGATTTCAAGGCTCCACCTTGGATAACCAAAGCCGTTTTCTCTTTCATATGTTACTAAAATAAACGAATAACATCGGAAATTTGTTGCAGAAAATAGAACCATTTAAATGAATATCCGTTATAATGACATATATTTAAATAAAAGAATATTGTATGACGTTCGAAGAGAAGTTAAGAGCATTTTTTAAAGAACATGACCCTGGAAGACTTCGGTATGCACGAAAGATCGCAAACAAATACCAGTCAAAGGCGACTGATGTGATGTCTGAGCTGGTCAAAATATATGCCGCAGGAGGGCCGGGAAGCCACACTGCAAAACTTGAGGCCAGGCGAAACGCAGGGTTTGAGAATTTTTCGGACGCTTTCTCGGATGACAGTGGCAATGAACAAGTGAATGAAGTCTCGGAAACTCCGGTAAATGAAGTTGACGGAAACACGGAAGATACTTCCGGTATGATCGATGATCTAGACGACTAGATAATACCCCTAAGTAATGATATACTAGAGCCTTGACCGTTGGTCAGGGTTTTTTAATGCAATAAATTGGCCTTATTTGTGTTATTACTAGAGAAATCAATTCGTTGATTAATATGAAGTATTGTATCGGACTTTTACTTGTTTCAATCTTAGTGCTGGGCTCCTGTTCTGCAAAAAAGTGCGCTAAAAAATGTGATGGGGGCAAAGGGGTTCGGACGAACATGGGGGTGATGTAAATTATAGTAAGAGAGGAGCCTGAACTATGAAACCTCGATACCAACGATGCAAATATCATCGACCTGATCGTAACGTCCTTTCCATTCTGGGTGCTTTTGGTCCAACTCTCTTTTTGATCCTGCCTTGAGTTGACGCCGGTGTCACTAAGTAGCTCAACTCAGCAGATATGAAAAGTGTCCGCGGAGGTGTCTACTTTTTAACCGTTGGCAATTCACAAACATTTCAAACTTACAAACTCATTGTTAGCTGAGTTCAAAATGATGGTTGAGGCTGATTATAGAAATAGCCGCATTTCAAGTTATACCTGTCCTATTTTCTGACGTTAGCAACCTGATTGCCTTCAACACTCATTGTGTATTCCCAGGCTTTGAAAGCAGGGAACATTTTCGGAATTGCTACGGTAACATTTACGTCTTTATCGTTTACCTTAAAGTCCACTTTTTTTACTCCTCCAACTAAAGGCATTTTTGTTTTGAGAGGAGCACCGTTGATCCAAACTTTCACTGTCCCAAGAAACCAGTTTCTGCTCACTAAGACTTCTTTGTCGTCTACATTAAATCGATGAATATCTGACATGTTCGTTGTTTTATGATTGGTTTAACAAGATAAATTTATAATATCTTCTCTAAGAATCCCATTTATTCTTACTAATCGATCAATTGTAGTGTCGAAAATTACATACTTTAGTTTCATGCATAGACTCATGTTTATTTTTTCGGCCTGTTTTATTTTTGCGTGTACTCAGGCACAGATCGTTGCCTCCAATGCATTTTTGATTGGAAATTATGTGGAGATTGGTCTCGATGATGGTGGATTTGAAGGCGCAGACACGCTTTTGGGTTCTGTTCCTAATATACATTTCAGATCGAATTCAGGAAATTTATTTGGTTTTGTTGCTGATCCCAACCAAACAGCGTGGTCTCAATTTGATGGGGACTATTTTACTCCCGGTTCACCAGAAAATGGCTGGGGCCTACAAATAGATAATTTTGCCAATTATTCGAACAATGGAGCAAATTTTGGAACAGATGACTTTACAGGAGTTTTCCGAAATTATGTGGACAATGTAAATTGCCTGTCTGTTGATTGGGAAGGGCAGACGTCAAGTAGTGGCTACGACGTCTCGGTAAAAATTCAGTATACACTTCTTAAAAATGAGACATTCTATAAAACGAAGGTAAAGATCATTAACAATGGAACCAACCAATTGGATAGTGTTTATTACTACCGCAATATAGACCCTGATAATAATGTAGAGCTTAGCGGCGACTACAGTACGCAGAATACCATAGTGAATGCGTATGTCCCAAATTGTTCCAGAACGCTGGTCTCTGCCAGTCAGTCAATACCTTGGTACAGCTTTATTGGATTGGGGGCGACAGATACCAATGTCCGTGTTTCTTACGGGGGGTTTGCAAACAGAAGTCCCAAAGCCATCTGGCATGCTGGGAGTGGCTTGACAGCTTTGGAGGGAATTCAGGGCGCCACGGATTTTGCCGATGAGGCAATTTCTCTTGCTCATCGAACACCGGTTATTGGTATTGGTGATTCTGTTGAGTTTGAATTCCTGATCATATTAGATTCAGGCGCTGTTGATGCTGCATTTGCCAGCTTATACGATATCCGGTTAGATTCTACGGATCTTTGCCTACAGGGCAACATTGTGGACACGATGCGTATTTTTTGTCCGGGAAATTCCGTGAATATATCAGTAAGTGGTGCTGATGTGGGTGCTTTTGATTGGAATTGGACTCCCGCTGCAGGGTTGGATGTTTCAACCGGACCATCCGTAATTGCTAGTCCGGGAGTTTCAACGCTTTACACGGCAAGTGGCAGCACTCCAGGCGCTTGTTCTAATTCAGTGGCGAAATTGGTTTATGTGGAAGTCTCACCAAATGGTCCTTTAGCTGATTGGGTAGATCCGGGATACCAATGTGATTCGTTCGACCTTTCATTGCTGACTATTTCCGATTTGAACGCGATACCAAATACGATTACCACCTACCACACCATAATGCCTGATAGTATATCGGATTTTTCCGACACAATTGTTCCGGGCATGCTTTACCCAGGGGATAGTGTCTGGGTCATGATCGGGGATACGACAAGTTCAAATTGCTACAATGTTCAGCTGATAGACATCTCTTTTTCTCAGCTTGAATTGGATACGGTGTCAATAATTCCTGCTTGCAATGGAATTAGCGACGGAAGCATAGAAGTGATAGCAACTGGCTCTGCACCTGGCGTTGTTTATGATATTGGTTTTATTACCCAGTCCACAGGGTTGTTCAGTCCACTATCAATCGGAACGTATACTATTTATGCTACTGATAGTAGCGGGTGTATAGATTCATTGACTGCCACTGTTGTTGCTGCTGCTCAGATCGTGCTTGATTCGGTCACTACCACTTCTCCTTTGTGCCCGGGGAATTCCGATGGCCAAATTGAAATAATTGCATCCGGAGGGACTGGAGCGCTTCTGTATTCCAATAATGGTGGGAGCACATATCAGGCTTCAGGAATTTTTACAGGCTTAGCTTCAGGGGTCCAAACCGTTATCGTAATGGATACTATCGGATGTCAGCTAATTGTAGACTCTATGCTTTTCGATCCGGACGAAATTGACCTGTCAGCAGTAATTACGGATGCGATCTCAGGTAGTGACGGCGCAATTGATCTGACAATAACCGGTGGTGCTCCGTCTTATGTAATTGATTGGGATAATGATGGTGTAGGGGATTTTGATGACAATGAAGATCTTACCGGATTGACTCCGGGTACATATTTCGTTATTGTTATCGATGCACATGGGTGCAGTGACACACTTACCGCAATTGTAGGGGTCGATCTTGGAATAGGGGGTGAATTGAATGGGACAATATTGATCTACCCCAACCCTTTGGAAGCTCAGCTCACAGTTAGAAGCAGATCCACAATGAAAGGAGAACTTCTCTTGGTTGATGCGCTTGGAAGGGTAGTTTGGGAATCAGGAAAGGTGAAAGGGCGAAAAGTATATGAACTTGATGTTGCTCAACTCGAAAGTGGTCTGTATACACTGAGTTATTATGAAGAGGGTGCACAATTGTGGACCAGAAAGCTGATCAAAGAATAAAGGCAGATTGATTATTGGTCTCCTACGATCAGTTCGCCATTTTTATAGACTTCTTCCTCCCAAAGCTGACCATCTTCAAACCACAAACGGGAGACTCCATCCCTTTTGCCATTCGCATAATTTTCTTCAGTAGATAGTTGTCCGTTCTGGTGCCACTCTCGCCAAAGTCCATCTTTATTACCATTAATAAAGTTGCCTTCAGATTTAATCTGACCAGACCTGTACCAGTTTTTACAGAGCCCGTAAAGCAACCCGGATCGATAGGCGCACTCACTCATAAGTACGCCATTTGACCAATTTTTAAATACAATTCCATTCAGAGGTCTCATGTTCATACGCAAATAGATGTACACGTCTCCAATAGTAACTACTTCTTGTTCAGAATATCTTGACAGGGTTGAGTCCGC
>JAAZYJ010000004.1 GCA_014239715.1 Flavobacteriales bacterium | reverse complement strand
TCAATGAAAAAAGTAGCCGGAACATTGAAACTAGACCAGGCACAGTACAGAGAGCTTGAAGCGTTCTCAAAGTTTGGTTCAGACCTTGATGCGGCAACTAAAGCAGTTCTAGGTAAAGGAGCAAGAAATGTGGAAATCCTTAAACAGAACGAAGGATCCCCGCTTCCTGTAGAAGAGCAAGTAGCCATCATTTATGTTGGTACGAAAGGGCTGTGCTCGAAAGTGCCGGTAGCCGAAGTTAAGGCTTTTGAAGAGGAGTTCCTTTCTTATATGAGAGCAAAACACGCCGACATTCTGGGAGAGCTTAAATCAGGAAAGCTTACAGATGGAGGAATTGAGGCGATTGAAAATGCCGCGAAAGAGCTGACGGCAAAATATTAAAGTTTGAAAGGCATAAGTTAATGTTCAAACAGATTATATGGCGAACCTAAAAGAAATACGAACCCGAATTACCTCCGTTAATTCAACGATGCAGATCACTTCGGCAATGAAGATGGTTTCTGCTTCAAAATTGAAAAGGGCGCAGGATGCAATTACCGACATGAGACCATATGCGGAAAAATTGCAGGAGATATTGGGAAATCTTTGCGAAAGCCTGGATACTTCTGAGGGCGTATACTCTGTGCAGAGGGATGTAAATAATGTTTTGCTGGTAGCAATAACGTCTAACAGAGGTTTGTGTGGAGGGTTCAACAGTAATGTTGTTAAAGAGTGCCAGCGACTGATAGGGGAAGAATATGCAGAGAACAACGTTCATGTACTGACAATTGGTAAAAAGGCCAAGGATCTTCTCAGAAGTAGGAATATTGAATCAAATCAAGGAGACCTTCCTTCTGATCTGGAAACTGTTTGGGACAACGTTAGCTTTGAGAATGTTGCACCCGTGGCTCAGCTGATCATGGATGCTTTTGCTGCCAAAAGCTATGACAAAGTTGTAGTTGTATACAACAAATTCAAAAATGCGGCCGTTCAAGAGCTGACTCCTGAGCAGCTTCTTCCCGTTCTTCCACCTGAAGTAGAAGAAAGTAACGCGGCGAATGATTACATATTCGAGCCCAATAAAGAAGAGATCGTAGAAGATTTGATACCGAAGTCGTTGAAAATACAGCTGTATAAAGCAATTCTTGATTCTCACGCTTCTGAGCATGGAGCCCGAATGACGGCAATGCACAAAGCGACGGACAATGCAGGTGAGCTGAAAAAAGAACTTACTCTTCATTACAACAAAGCCCGTCAGGCTGCAATTACCAACGAGATACTTGAGATTGTTGGCGGCGCAGAGGCCCTGAAAAGCTAAGGCAACAACATATTACTGAATATATCCCACTCGATCAGGTGGGATTTTTCATTTGTAATAGGTCTGATTATTGCTGCTTTGGAAATAGGAAAATAGTAACTTTAAATTATGTCGATAACCAATCCCAGCCTTCGAACAAGAATCTACTTCTCTATGGTAATTATGATTCTCATATCCATGCTGGTTATCGGGATCTTCACAATTTTTCATTTTAAGGATAAAAATGACGAATACCATCAGAAACGACTATCCAGACAGGAAGAGCGCGTTATTGCCACTATACAGTATTTCCTGAAAGACAGTGATCTCCAAGAAGATCTGAACACGTATATCAAAGAATTTGAGGATAAAATACTTGAGATCGCAGATGTAAACAACCTTGACATCAACATTTTCAATACTCACGGGGAGATCCTGATGTCTTCACATATGGAATTGGAAGATCCTAATTTCTATTTGAAGATCATCAAGGACAGCATTTTCTATCAGCTGGAAAAGAACGAGCATGTTGTTGTAGAGCAGGGGCCGGAAGACAATATGTACTTGTCCACCTACTCCTACATTAAGAATGATGAAGGGAATAGGATTTGCATTATCAACTTGCCTTATTCAAGATCCGGGTCAGCAAACAAAAGAGAGGTCAGTGAGTTCCTGAGCTCCCTGCTCATCGTGTATGCGGCTTTGCTCGTTGGCGTAATCTTGTTGGCCTATTTGTTATCCAACTACATTACCAAGTCGCTAAGGGTTATTAAGGAAAGGTTTAAAAGTGTTGGAATCAACAAAAAGAACGAACAGATATTCTGGAAAGGATCAGATGAAATTGGATCACTTGTAGCGGAGTACAATCACATGATCACACAACTGGAAATAAGCGCTGATAAACTTGCGAAATCAGAAAGAGAAAGTGCGTGGAGGGAAATGGCTAAGCAAGTTGCTCACGAGATAAAAAACCCGCTTACTCCAATGAAGCTAAGTGTTCAGCACCTTCAACGTTCTTTCGACCCGAACGATGTGGATTTTGAAGAAAAAATAAAAATGTTTTCGGACAAAATGATTCGGCAAATTGATACACTGTCGTCTATTGCGAACGAGTTTTCGAATTTTGCGAAAATGCCAAAATCCAAAATTGGAAAAATTGATTTGATCAAATTGCTGAATGATGCTCTTGAACTTTTTGCGGAAATTGACGGAGTCAAAATGCATTTCACCAATAACACCTCGGCTAACAATTTAATGATCGACGGAGACGATGAGCAGCTGACGAGAGTGTTTAACAATTTGATCAAAAACGGCATCCAGGCTATTCCGGAAAATCGTGAGGGCGAAATCGTCGTCATGCTTGAAGAGAAAGATGGTTCGGCAGAAGTGGAAATAAGGGACAACGGTATCGGCATTGTTGATGCAAAGAAAGACCAGATTTTCGTGCCCAACTTTACAACAAAATCTGCAGGGTCAGGGTTAGGGTTGGCTATGGTTAGAAACATAATTGATAATCATTATGGCAAAGTGTGGTTTGAATCAGACCCTCCGAAGGGAACTTCATTTTTTGTTTCTTTGCCAATGCATTTAAATGAATAAAATGAGCTATAATAACATTCTTACCAGTACCGAAGGTTCTATTCAAACCATTACGATCAACAGGCCAGACCAGCTCAACGCGCTGAATTCCGAAACAATTTCAGAACTGGGATCCGCATTGAGCTCCGCTGAAAGAGACGGGGAGATCAGAGCTATAATATTGACAGGAAGCGGGGAAAAAGCATTTGTTGCCGGAGCAGACATTAAAGAATTTGCTCACTTTTCAGTCGAAGAAGGAAAAAAGCTAAGTGCTGAGGGACACAAAGAGCTCTTCAACCTACTTGAAGACCTGACCACACCGGTAATAGCTGCTGTGAATGGGTTTGCTCTTGGCGGGGGACTGGAATTGGCCATGAGTGCACATGTGAGGGTGGCCTCGGACAATGCAAAACTAGGATTGCCGGAAGTGTCTTTAGGAGTTATTCCCGGCTATGGGGGAACACAAAGATTGGCACAGCTGGTGGGCAAAGGCAGGGCGATGGAGCTAATAACAACTGCAGGCATGGTTGGTGCAGAAGATGCGCTTAGAATGGGGCTTGTTAACCATGTGACCGAACAAAGTGAATTATTGCCACTTGCAAGAAAGATCGCTTCCAGAATGGCGAAAAATTCATCGGTGGCAATAGCGGGCGCAATTCGCTCAGTAAACGCACAGTTTAAATCCGGAGTAGACGGATATCAGAAAGAAATTGAAGAATTTGGAAAATGTTTTGGTACAGCCGACTTCAAAGAAGGGACGTCAGCATTTCTTGAAAAAAGAAAACCCAATTTTACAGGGGAGTAAATTCGCTATTCCATATAGGCCTGTTGATACTTAACGATTTTTAAGAAATTTCAAGGGCATCACTTTCGTTTCTTTGTTTGAGAGCGTAGACTCTATTCAATGAGCGTATTTAAAAAGTTAGCCGGACAAACAGCGATCTATGGCCTATCCAGTATAGTGGCCAGGTTTCTTAATTATCTGCTCACGCCACTTTATACCCGTCCAGACGGGTTCTCCCCGGACCAATATGGGATCATTACAGAAATGTATGCATATATCGCATTCATAATGATCCTTCTTACCTATGGGATGGAAACATCTTTTTTTCGGTTCTCAACCCTAAAGGGAAATTCAAAACCTAAGGTTTTTTCTACGGCACTGACGTCATTAATATCAACCTCTCTGATCTTCATGACACTCGCGTATATCTTCTCGGGGGACATAGCAGGATGGCTGAATTATGAGGACCACCCTGAATACATTATTTGGCTGGCCGGAATTATGGCTATGGATGCATTATCTGCAGTGCCTATGGCCAAGCTCAGGGCAAACAATCAAGCGTCAAAATTTGCCATTATTAATTTTGTAAGCGTCTTGGTCAACATAGGCTTAAACCTGTTTTTTATCGTCTATTGCAAATATGAGTTTGAGTCCCCGCAACACTCCGTGGTGATTGATCTTGTATACAGCCCTGAGATCGGAGTCGGGTACGTGTTTATCTCTAATTTGATTGCTAGTGGCGTTAAACTGCTTCTTCTATTACCGGAATTCACATATGGCGGATTCAAATTTGATTTTGCGGTGCTTAAAAAAATGTTGCCCTATGCACTGCCTCTTATCGTTGTAGGATTTGCAGGAAACATCAATGAAACCATAGATAGAGTAATGTTGAAGAACATCACCATGAACGAGGAGATCGCAAAAGGAACACTGGAACAGGCTGCGAAAGAAATAGGCCAAAGGGAGAACGGAATCTATGGTGCCTGCTATAAAATAACCATGATCATTACCTTGTTCCTTCAGGCGTTCCGCTATGCTTCTGAGCCATTCTTCTTCAATCAGGAAGAAAATAAAGAGTCCAAACAGGTATATGCCCGTGTAATGACCTACTTTGTTATTGTAGTTTCTTTCTGCTTCCTTGGCATCATGTTGTTCTTGCACTTTTTCAAACACTTCATTCCGAATCCTGATTATTGGGAAGGACTCAAAGTTGTCCCAATACTTCTTGCCGCCAATATTCTTCTTGGAATCTACTTTAACCTGAACATCTGGTTCAAGCTATCGGGCAAAACGCAATATGGGGCGCTGATAGCCACAGTAGGGGCAGCAGTTACAATCACGCTGAACTGGATCTACATTCCTGTGTATGGTTATGAAGCTTGCGCCTGGACAACTTTAATTGTATATGCCCTAATGGTGATCCTTTCTTATTTGTTTGGTAGAAAACACTATCCCATCCCCTACAACTTTAGAAAAATCGGACTTTACGCAGGACTTGCGGCAGTCCTCTATTTACTCAGTCTGCCGTTCGATTACACGAAGTCAATGAGCCTGGAAATGGGACTCTATCATGGAGCGTTGCTTTTGGTCTTTATAGCCATTGTGCTCTTCCTGGAAAGACCGAAAAAATTGGTAACTTCGGTCGGTCAGTAAAACGGCTAATTATGGGCTGGATAGCGATATGAAATTATGGAAATAATTAACAGTTCTCAACACGATTTACCAAGGTATGAAACAGAGCTGTCTGCGGGAATGGACCTGAGGGCTAACCTGAAGAATTCGGTGGATCTTGAGCCGCTTGGTAGAGCGTTAATTCCTACCGGTTTGTTTATCTCTCTGAGTGAAGGATATGAAGCCCAGATCAGGCCCAGAAGTGGCCTGGCCTATAAGAGTGGTATAACAGTACTTAACTCACCGGGAACCATTGATGCAGACTATCGGGGAGAAATAGGCGTTTTACTAGTGAACTTATCGAATGAAACCTTTACTGTAGAAAACGGAGAAAGGATTGCACAAATGGTCATTTCAAAATATGAACAAGGAAGCTGGGAAGAGGTTCAGACGCTAACAGAAACAAAAAGAGGCTCCGGAGGATTTGGAAGCACGGGGAATAAATAAGACGATATAACATGAAGATAATAGTGCCAATGGCAGGTAGAGGATCCAGGCTGAGACCTCATACGTTGACTGTGCCAAAACCATTGATTCCGGTTGCCGGAAAACCAATAGTAGAAAGATTGGTTGAGGACATTACTAAGGTGTGTGGCGAAAAAGTAGAAGAAATTGCATACATCATTGGAGATTTCGGAGAACAAGTAGAAAAGGACCTTGTTGCGATTGCTGAACGACTTGGG
>JAAZYJ010000029.1 GCA_014239715.1 Flavobacteriales bacterium | reverse complement strand
TCTTCATTTCAATCTGCTTACCAAAAGTAAGCCAGCTACCAAAAGACAGCTCACTCACTTGCAAACCTGATTTTCCCAATTTTCTATACTCCATCATTCTTGATTTTCTGACCCTGTATTTCGTTTAGACCACAGCGGATGCCAATAAAACGGTTTTCTCAAAATAACTGAATTTATCGTAACGTTCGAACAATCGTATACCAAAAAAGGGAAATCAATTTAAATATATCGGCTTTTGTCGGTTCAAACTCTGACACCTATTACACACACGTCATCCACTTGTTCCAGGTCACCCCGCCAGGCTTCAAATGCCTCATCAATGACCGAGTGTTGACCTTCCATAGGGCCTTCCTGTATTGACATCAGTAATTGTTTAAACGGTTTCGCCTTGAACTTTTTGCCTTTTTCACCACCAAACTGATCCACATACCCATCCGAAAATATGTAAAAGCAATCTCCCGGATTCAGATTGACCGTATGCGTAACAAATGGCTGCGGATCATCGACTTTTCCAATGGGTTGTTTATTGGCTTTGTACTCTTCAATTTCTTCAGCACCATTCCGAATGATCCATAATGCGTTATTCGCTCCCGCATAACACAATATGCTTTTATCTGCGTCTTTTTTCAATGAGCACAATGCCACATCCATACCATCTTTTACTTCCTCATCGCTTTTCTCGAACTGCTGTATTACAAGCTCTCTGGTCTTGTCTAGAATTTCTCCCGGCACGGTCAATCCAAACTCTCGTACCGATCTGTTAAGCGCATTGTTGCAAACTACAGAGACCATGGCACCGGGCACGCCGTGACCCGTACAGTCTGCCGCAGCAAACAAAGACATTTCCTCCTGATTCTCGAGCCAATAAAAGTCGCCGGCAACGATATCTTTGGGTTTATACAGAACAAAACATTCAGGTAATGAGGCCTCTATCAGCCGTATTGGAGGAAGGATAGCATCCTGTATTCTTCGAGCATAGGTTATCGAATCCATTACCTCCTTGTTCCTCTCTTCAACGATCAGCTTTTGACGTTCAATGATCGCGTTCTTTGAAGCCAGCTCGGCATTCGCACGCTTCTTGTCTTTATAATTTCGGTACACCATAAAAGCGAAAGCCAGAATAATAACCGTCACAACAACTCCCGCCCAGATGAGAAGTTTTTGTTGCTCTATCTTCTCCTCTTTTACTTCCAGATCTTCCTGCTGCGAGTCGATCGTCATTTGATTGTTTTTGATCTCGATTCTCTTTAAGGTAAGTAAGGAGTCCTGAATCGCCAGTTCGGCCAGAAATGTTTTTTGTTCCTTTTCAAGCAGAACATGAACGGAATCCAACGTTCTCATTTCCTTTCTCAAATTGATTTCCGTTTGAGCAAGTTCAGCCTGTTGTTCATCATTCTGAAGCATAATCATTTCCAGGTCCTTCTTACTCATTGCAATTTTCGCCTCTTTTGAAGAAAGGTCCTTCTGCTGCAGCTTTATCTGGTTTTGTTTTTCCTCAACTAGGGTAACAAGCTCTTCGAGCTCTGCTGTTTGATCTGCAATTTCAAGTTTCTGCTGATCGATCTGGTCCAGCATTTGCTTGTATTCATCAACCAAGACAGCTAGATCCTGGGCGTCCAGCTCAACATCTTTTCCGGCACGGATCATGGTCATCAGGTCCTCTGTATTAGTTATGTTCTCTTCCGAACGGGAGCTGAATAGGGTCACTCTTCCCTGAGGCGTCAGTCCCGCCTTCCTCATATTGGTTTGATTCACCTCAAACCTTCCTATCTTCGATTCTGCCACCACATTGATCATGGTTTCTTCAAACGGATAACCCTCTGTGCATAATAAAACTGAATGCCTTGAAATTTTTGATTTGATCCGGCTTAGGTCCAACTTCCACTTGCCATTGACGTACAGCACGCGCACGTTTCTGATGTCTTCAATATTTTCGAAATAAAATGTCTTTAAACTCTTCTTCTTCAGTTTCCTGAACTTTTCAGCAAAAAGAAATGCGTTGTAGATCTTTTGTGTGGTTGAATCTGTACCAATAAATCCAATATTGAAGGTAAGGGTAGTATCTGCATAGTCGGAGGACCAATCGGTGTGTTTGGCAATTTTATAGATCGTATATCCTTTCATATTGCCTTCCTGAGCAGCATATGAAAGGAATAATAAACAACCAATTATTGTTAGAAAAGGTCTCAACGCAATTGAACTAGTTCAGGTGTCGAAATTACCACAAATTATTTTCAAAATCGGCTATACTACTTTTTACTCCGATCACACATCCAATTTCCTCATTGATATCATCCAATATATTATCGTACGGCACAGCTATTCATTCTTTGATGTTAGATCTGCAAAAATAAGATCCAGCAACTATGTCTTAAACAATTTGTAGCTTAGCAAAAAACGAACAAATGAAATTTAGACAACTATTGGCAACCGCGTTTATTGGTCTTTTTTGTCCGTCATGGGCGCAGGCTCAGCTGACCATTAACGACACAATTGTACACGACGCAATTGATCGGGATTTCATTCTTTATGTCCCCAGCTCCTACAATCCTTCTGTTCCGGCTCCATTGGTCTTTAATTTTCACGGATATACCAGTACTGCCTCGCAACAGATGTGGTACGGAGATTTCAGAGCTATCGCCGATACTGCGGGTTTCTTGATCGTACACCCCCAAGGAACGCTTGACGGAACGGGAACAACTCACTTCAACGTTGGCTGGGGCGGCAGTAGTACTGACGATGTCGGGTTCACAGATGCTCTCATAGATTCGATCGCTGCTGATTACAATATCGACCTTGACAGAATATACAGCACTGGAATGTCGAATGGTGGTTTCATGAGCTTTTTGCTGGCCTGTGAGCTAAGCAATCGCTTTGCGGCAGTTGCCTCTGTAACTGGTTCTATTACCCCGGGCAAATTGGCAACATGTAGCCCGCAACATCCAACACCCATCATGCAGATCCATGGTGATAACGATGGGACTGTTCCCTATACCGGTGGTTTTGGATGGTCAGAAGCTGTCAGTAATGTTGTTTCCTATTGGAACGGGTATAACAACTGTACCACAACACCAATAGTTACCAATCTCCCGGATGTTACAGTGTCAGATGGAAGTACCGTTGAACATTATTTATATGAGGACGGGGACAATTGCGTTGAAGTTGAACATTACAAAATTATTAATGGTGATCATACCTGGCCCGGCAGCTTCATAACTCTTCCGGGAACGAATTATGACATTGATGCATCAGAAAAGATATGGGAGTTCTTTTCGAAATATGACATTAACGGTGAAATCGGATGTGTAATTGGTGTTGACGAAACCATAAACGAACAAATTGATTTCGAATTATTCCCTAATCCGACAAGCGGAAAAGTGCATTTGGATTTCAGTGCTTCAGGCACAAAAACAATTAGCATTTGGAACACAATGGGGACTTTGATCAGGGATTATTCAACAAACAAGAAGAACCTGGCAATTACCTGTGAAGGATGGAAAAACGGCCTCTACTTCGTAAGAGTAATGGATGATGAGCAAATTACGGTTGTTAAAAAGCTACTTGTCATAACTGCTGAGTAGCCGCTCCCTGCTTTCTGAATAGGATTATCCTCTCAACAGCACCTCTGTAGCACCTGCGCCATAGCGTTGGTACGAACCGTCTAGAAATTCATATTGAGGATAAATGCTCCGTAGCTCGATCCTGATCTCCTCCCTTAGCACCCCAGCTCCTACACCGTGTATAAAAACAACTCGTTTCATATTCCGGCTAATGGCAATGTTCATTGATCGCCTGAATCTTGCCATCTGCACATCAACGATCTGATAATTTGGCATACCGCGGTGCGAATCGATCAGGCTCTCAATGTGCAGGTCGACCTCCATTTCATCCTTGGTGTTCATCTTTTCCAGATGTTGGAATTTTTTAGAGAGCTGGGCGTCAAGCTTGTCATTCTTTTCCTGATTCACCACCTGATCAACGTCACTTTGGCTGATCTCATAATTCCCTTCTTTCATTACAAGCTGCGACGCCTGGTAGCTAAAGTCAAATCCATCTTCGGTTTCTACGGTGATAAGCGTGCCGCTTATAGCCGTAATCACTCCACCCCCCTCTTCATTTAAAAAACTAACCTGGTCACCTATCTTAAACATCATTACAATTTATTGCTTTACAAAAGTAATCAAGGTATTCAATTGAACTATCTTTGCTCCATGTCAGGAATAAGAATAAACAAATTTATAAGAGAAACGGGGTTTTTCTCAAGGCGAGAAGCTGATAAAGCAATTGAAGACGGCAGAGTTACCATCAATAAGAAAACGGCCAAGACCGGGGCATTGGTGAATGAGCTCGACGTGGTTCATCTTGACGGCGAGATCATCAGGCCCTTCAATAAAGCTAAGCACAAGAAAAAGTCACAGCAACCTGCCGTTAACCCGAAATCCAAAGCCATTCGAAAAGACCAAAGTGCAGCAAATAGAGCCAAAATAAAGAACAAATGATATCATGTTCCATCTATCAGCAATAGGCGCGAATGAAAACTAAAACTACAATTCTGTTCGATATGGACGGAGTTCTTATTGACTCTGAACCCCTCTGGCGAAAAGCAGAAATTGAGATCTTCCAAAAGGTATCCATCCATTTAACCGATGAGGATTGTGAAAGCACAGCCGGGTTGCGTATAGACGAGGTCGTTGATCACTGGTATTCGAAACAGCCGTGGACAGAAAAAGGAGACTTGACAAAAAAAGACATAGAGGATCAGATCGTCGATCAGCTTATACAATATATCGTTCAGTACGGTGAACCAATGCCCGGCGTTGACGAGGCCTTATCGTTCATTCAACAGCAAAGTATACCGATGGCCATTGCTTCGTCATCAAGCTATCGGATCATAGAAGCAGTTACGGACAAACTGGGAATTAAAGATTTCTTCGAGGTGATCTACTCTGCCGAGGAAGAAGAATACGGCAAACCTCACCCAGGTATATTCCTTTCAGCTGCAAAAAAAATGGGAACAAACCCTTCGGCCTGTATCGTCATCGAAGATTCTTTCAATGGAATCATTGCAGCGCTGGGGGCACGAATGAAGGTGGTTGCAGTTCCAGATCGAAAACACGCAAATAAAACCAAATTCGACATAGCAACGATCAAGATAGGTTCATTGCTGGAGTTTGACTTAAAAACACTGAACAAGTTGAGTTAGCTATCCCGCTGTTCTTTGTACAGCACGCTGATCATACTGCACTGATGAACATCAATTCAGTTTTGCCGGATGCCCTCCAGACACAGGGGGTTCTGGCGGGAGCGGTGGAGATTGATTTCGATTGAAGCTCATTAACAGCAATAAAATAATCATGCATTGCAACAAGATGAGCAAGTAATGCAGCAGACTGATCTGTGTCTCGGGTTGAATAATTTCTAACCCATACTTCAATGTTGCGTAAAATGCAAAGGATGCTCCCAAC
>JAAZYJ010000121.1 GCA_014239715.1 Flavobacteriales bacterium | reverse complement strand
TCATAAAAGGTCTATTTTGACTACTCTTGGAAAGGAGAAATCGAATGAGCTTGAAGGAAAAGAAAGGTCGGACTACCTTTTAGGTATTCAGAAGTGGCTCATTTCAGGACAAATTGACAAACCAGCCTATTTTTTGATCAAATCTGACAAATACGTTGCGGCTAAGTTCCCAACACTGGAATTGGTAATGAAAAAAGGTGGGTTTGTTGGGCTAAGAAGGAACCCTAGCTGACTAGGAATTCACTATAATAATATTCAAAATTGGAAGTCTTCAAGAGATGGATTACCTTGACAACACGTTGAACCTAGTATTCGTGTATAATGCAAAATCTGATCGGTTGAGCAAAATGTTTGATTTTGCCCATAAATTGACCAATCCTAGTACCTATTCTTGCAACCTGTGTCTTTTAACTCATGGTAATTTTGGAGAGCGGCAGGAATGGACGACCTTCTTGAAGGAAACAGATATCACAATTGATTTTCATCACATTGAAGATTTCGAAGACAGATATAACCAGAAGTACACATACCCGGTCATTTTAAGTAAGTCAAAAGGCCTGGTGACCCTTTTGTATGACCATAGACAAATAGCAAGTTTTAAAAATGTTTCCGAACTTATTTTATCAGTTAGCGACACCAGAATAAGTGAACTGAAAAGTCTGAACAATCAAAACCAATTAACATGAGACCGATTCTCGTTCTTTTCGGACTTTTCATGGTCTTTACTGGTTTTGGACAAGAAAGTATTACAGAAGATATCAGGTCACTTTACCAAAGGAATGAATTTGACAGTCTACTAGAAAAATACGCTCAGGACTATGAAGATCTGAGTGATTCAGCTTTGCATTATTTAGGTCTAAGCTGTTACAATACAGAAGATGATGAGAATTGTCTTCACTTTCTGAAGCTTTCGTTGGCAAAAGACAGCAATAATCCTGAAGCCTACTTTTATATCGGAATGACGCACAATTACATGTCCAACTACGATGAGGCGATTAACGCATTCTTAACTGCAATTGAATTCAATTCTGAAGATGGAAAAAGCCATTGTGGTCTTGGGGATTCTTATTATAATCAGGAAAAGCCATTAAAAGCTCTGGTAGCGTATCAGAATGCTGTTCATACAAAAGAAGTTCCGGACAGGGCCTATATGATGATTGCCCAGATTTATACAAATATGGGTAGTGATGCGGAAGCACTTAAAAGTTATTACCTGGCGAAAACAAAAATATCAAAGCAAACAACTTCCTACGCCAATTGCCTTTACAATATCGGACTGTATGAATTATCCGGAAAGCAATATGAAAATGCCGAGAATACGTACTCGGAGCTTATAGAGATCAGTCCGAACGACGAGGAAATAATAAAAAAAATGATTCAGGTTTATTACGCCCAAGGACATTACTCAAAGGCAGAACCTTTGAAGAGAAGACTCTATTCCATACACTCAAGACAACCAAAACATACTAAAACAAAAAAGATGTTTTGTTTCGACCAATTTGAATACCTGGGTAAAAATGTGGTTGCGTATGAATACTTTGATAATCCAGCAGGAACGCTCTACTACAAACACATCTTTTATATTCTGGATGAGGCGGGGCAAGTCGACTACAGTGTGCAAACAGAGAATTCGACGATATCAGAAGAGATGGGTGGGCCAAAGTATTTATTAGGCAAGTCGTCCAGCAATGGCCACAACACCTATTCAGTTGGTTTTGAAGAAGACTTTCATTACGATGATCTGAAAGATGCGGTAAAAATGGTCATTGACGGTTCAGCTCAACCTGCATCGCATTCCCGCATCAAAAACTAATGGCTAATGCAAAATACAATGAAGCAAAAAGAAACAGATGTTGATGCATATGTACAGAAGATTGCGGCAGACAGAAAGAAGGCCTGTGAAAAATTGAGATCAGTTATTCGTCAAAGCATTCCTCAAGGGTTTGAAGAAGTCATAAACTACGGAATGCCGAGTTATGTAGTTCCTCATAGCTTGTACCCGGATGGATACCATTGTGATCCGAAGCTACCACTACCTTTTGTTTCTTTTGCATCTCAAAAAAATTTCATCGCGGTTTATCATATGGGGATATATGCGAATGAGGATCTAATGAATTGGTTTGTCGGTGAATATCCAAATCATTGCTCGCGAAAATTAGACATGGGGAAAAGCTGCATTCGGTTTAAAAAAATCGATGAAATCCCTTACGATCTTATTGGTGAGTTGATGCGCAGAATCAGCGTTGAAAACTGGATATCGTTATACGAAGAGTTTGTGAAACGATAATTACCCGTATAGGTTTGCTACCATATGTGCCACAGGGTTGCAACAGAACATCATTGAATCGAGTCCAATGAGTTCAGGGCTTTTACCGACAATGTGAAAAATGGGTCGATCTTCAAAGCCGTAGCATAATCAACCTTAGCGGAAATAAAGTCACCCATCAATTCATGGCAAAGGCCTCTGTTATGATATGACTGCACATATTGATCATTGAGATCTATGGCGCTTGTAAAATCTTCTATTGCTAAGATCAACACACTGTCATTTTTTTCTTTTTCCCAGCTGTCACTGTAAGTCATTAAATGGACATAACCTTTATTCTGATAGGCAACTTCAAAATTCGGTTCCAGCTGCAGTATCTTGTTGTAACACGAATCAGCTAATGCCAGCTTTCCATTATTTTGCAGAAAGAGCCCCTTGGCCAAAAGAGCTTCAATACTGGTTGGTATGATGGCAAGAGCATTGTCGAAATAAAGTAGGGCCATTTGACGGTCGTCTGCATCATGATTTGAATACAAAACACCCAATTCCATGTATGAATCGTAGTAATTAGGGTTTTGCTCAGTAGCAGTAATGAAGGAAGATACGGCCTTTGCTGTGTCTCCTGCACGAGTATAAGTCAATCCTTTAAAGAAATATGGCTCGGGATAATATTTATCAATTCTCAATGCCGCGTTGAATTGGTCAAGAGCTTTGCCGTAATTGGGTAATGCCAGATATATTTTACCAAGCAGAAGATGTGCTTCTTTGGCGGTACTGTCCAGTTCCAGCGTTTTCAATGCATATTGTTCACAATTGTCAAATTCTTTGGTTACTCCTTGAGCCGAAAGAGCATATAGTAACTGAGCCTTTTCGAGATAAAAAATGGCGGTCTCAGGGCTCATGTTTATACAAATATTCAGGTCTTCTCTAGCTTTCCCGATCATGCCTTGTTCCTTGTAAAATTGTGATCTCTGATGGTATCCATTAGGGCTTTCAGGATTTTCCCTGATCACTTTATTTAAAGAATCCAGTCTTGCATCCGGTGAAAGCACCTGGGGCATTTGATTGCCTTCAGTGATTGCCTCTGTAATTGATTCTCTTCCTCTATCACAACTAACCAAGACAACTATTACTAATAGCGGTAAAACGTACTTCATAGTATTATTTGCAGCAAAAATAATACTTTACCGCGTGCAGTACGAATATATTCCGGGGTGAAGATCGCAATCTTAACGATCTGCCTATTGTTACCATGAAATAGGACAAGATCAATTGCCCCGAATGGGCTTTGCCGTTAAACAAATCCGTTCAGGTAACAATAAAATTATGCTGAAATAGCCTCTTTAATTTTTTGCTCCAGCTCATCCATTAATTCGGGGTTGTCACTTATCAGTGTTTTCACCGCATCTCTTCCCTGCCCTAGCTTTGTCTCTTCATAGCTGAACCAAGAACCACTCTTTTTAATGATCCCATGTTCAACACCAATGTCTACGATCTCGCCGATTTTTGAAATCCCTGTTCCGTACATGATATCGAATTCCGCCTTTTTGAAAGGAGGTGCGACTTTATTTTTCACAACCTTGACCCGAGTTCGATTGCCCAAGATCTTATCCCCGTCCTTTATCGCACTTGACCTTCTGATATCTACTCTGATCGACGAATAAAATTTGAGAGCGTTTCCACCGGTGGTCGTTTCCGGATTACCGAACATTACCCCGATCTTTTCCCTGAGTTGGTTAATAAAGATACAACAGCAGCCTGCTTTGCTTATTGAGGCGGTAAGTTTTCTTAGAGCCTTTGACATTAGTCTTGCCTGAAGCCCCATCTGAGAGTCACCCATTTCTCCCTCTATTTCTGCTCTGGGCGTAAGTGCTGCAACCGAATCGACAACTAACAGATCTATTGCCCCGGAACGAATGAGATTATCTGCAATTTCGAGTGCTTGTTCCCCATTATCCGGTTGCGAGATCAGTAAGTTATCGACATCCACACCCAATGACTTAGCATAAAACTGATCGAACGCATGTTCCGCATCAACCATCGCTGCAATTCCGCCTTGTTTTTGTACTTCGGCAATTGCATGGATCGCCAGTGTTGTTTTACCCGAGGATTCAGGGCCATATATCTCAACTACCCTTCCTTTCGGAAATCCGCCGACTCCAAGGGCCAGGTCAAGAGTTAGAGACCCTGTAGGGATCACATCCAAATTTTGGATCGGGTTGTCTCCTAATTTCATTACGGTTCCTTTTCCAAAAGTCTTGTCCAATCTATCCAATGTTGCCTGGAGCGCTTTTAATTTTTCTTCTTTTACTTCTGCCATGTTTCTAATTTTATTGTTAATCCAAAGATCCGTGCAATGTCCGTAACCTATTTACGTAGTTATAATTGTCTCTAATATTTGTGCCGTATGCTCTTTTGCTTTTACCTTTTCAATTATTTGTTCGATCCTTCCTTGTTCGTCAACTACAAAGGTAGTTCTGTGAATCCCGTCAAATTCCCGGCCCATAAACTTTTTCGGTCCCCACACCCCATAATCACCAATAACCTTCTTATCCACATCAGCGATAAGTGGAAAAGGTAAATTGTGCTTACTGATAAAGTTCTGATGCTTTTTTTCAGAATCCGCACTGATACCGATAACCTCAAATCCTTTGCTCAATAGGTCCGGGTAATTATCTCTTAGATTGCATGCCTCAACCGTACAAGTAGGTGTGCTATCTTTCGGGTAAAAGAAAAGCACTACCTTTTTTCCTCTGAATTGTTCTAGTGTAATTTGATTGCCCATTTCATTGACAGCATCAATATCTGGCGCCTTATCCCCAACCTTTAGGTGTTTCATGTTGTTTAATTTAACGTATTGCTAATCACAAAGAACAGAATTGTTTCATCCAATCCCAATATACGATACAGGCACTTATTAACAACCTATGATTTGTAGTTAGTTTCATTCATACACAACCTCTCACCACATAGAATAACTCTTTTCAGAAATTTCCGTAATACATCCATAGCCTAACAAGAATGAAAACAAATTGGATAGAATTTGACAACTCTATGGAGAGAAATTTTGAATTCGACACGTTTCAGGATGCCTTAAAGTTCGTTAACAAAGTAGGGCAGTTGGCCGAGATTCAAAATCACCATCCCGACATATTGATACATGAGTACAAAAAGGTTAAAATTACATTGAAAACCGTTGATGCTGGTATGAAGATCACACCAAAAGATTATCGTTTAGCGCAAGGTATCAATAGATTGTCTCAAGCGTAAGCTGAACAGAGAATCATAAAAGTTCATTTATAATTCTCTCTATCGAATAACCTTCCGCTTCAGCCATGTAATTACGCACAATTCTGTGTCTTAAAATAGGCAAAGCAACAGCCTTTACATCTTCAATATCCGGGGAATACTTTCCATTGATCGCGGCATTACATTTCGCACCAATGATCAAATACTGCGAAGCTCTCGGTCCTGCCCCCCACGAAACGAATTGTTTTGCAAGTGGATGGGTTCCTTCAGAACCAGGTCTTGTTTTCGCCGCCAGCTTGACTGCATATTCATAGACATTGTCGGGAACGGGTATTTTACGAATTAAGTTCTGAAAGAATATAATATCCTCACCTGATACGACCGGGTTCGCAGTTTCTTCACTATCACTTGTCGTTCTTTTTATAATGGACAGCTCTTCTTCGTATTTCGGATAATCCACCCACACATTGAACATGAACCGATCCAGCTGTGCTTCAGGCAACGGATAAGTTCCTTCCTGCTCTATTGGGTTTTGTGTGGCCAAAACAAAGAACGGTTTCTCCAGCTCAAATCGGGTTCCGGCAGTCGTTACTGCTGTTTCCTGCATTGCTTCTAGCAATGCAGCCTGAGTTTTAGGTGGTGTTCGATTTATCTCATCTGCCAATATTATATTAGCAAACAGGGGTCCTTTAACGAACTTGAAATTTCTGGTTTCATCCAGGATTTCTGACCCTATGATATCTGACGGCATCAGGTCTGGTGTGAACTGAATTCTATTAAAAGAGAGTCCTAAAGAGTCTGCAATTGTATTTACCAATAAGGTTTTTGCTAAACCTGGCACACCAACAAGCAAACAGTGACCTCTTGAAAATATCGATATTAGTACTTCCTTGACAACCGTATCCTGTCCAACAATTACTTTTGCAATTTCCTTGCTCAATTCCGCATATTTAGCTCGGAAATAATCTATCGATTCAACATCAGATCTAATCTCACTCATTTATTATGTTTTATTTCAATGTGAAAGTAATAAAATACAGCTCAGTTACTTATTCGATCACTAATTAGCAGTATTTGTCCATTTGAACCGAAAATCACAAGAATCAAAATCTTCATCAATTTTTACGAACGAAGATGCTATTTTTTGTTTAACCCAAGTATCGATTTCCTGTTGTTCTTTTTCACGTTTGGCCATTTGTTGGATCAATTGATAATCCTGCTTCAAATTAGCCTTATGAGGTTCTGACCTGGACAATAGCTTGATTAGCCGATATGCCTGCTTGCCACTTCTCTCCTCTTCATAAAGCGATGGTCCCGAAAGTTCTCCCATTTTCAGGTTCTCAATGCCGGCAAAGGTGTATGGGTCGATCTCATCCATCCGCCATTTTCTTTCTCCTGTTTGCGGATTGTACACTACGCCTTTCGCATTCTTTGTGTCTATATCTTGGGAAAATCGATCAACAGCAGCATAGAAGCTGATACTGTCTGTAATAATTAAATTGTAAATACTGTCTGTTCTGTTCCTGATGTTGATCAATTCTTCTGTTCCTACTTTAAATTTTCTGAGAATATGACGACAATGAACCTGATCACCTCTTCGTCGGATCACCTCCAGAAAGTGCATGCCAAATTGTGTCTCGAAAGGGTCGCTGATCTGCCCAACCGGAATACTGAAAGCTATGGCTTCGAATTCAGGAACAAAAGTACCCCTGGCTACCCAATCAAGATCCCCGCCTTTAGAGGCGGAGCCAGGATCCTCGCTTTCAAATATGGCTTTAGTTGAAAAAGAAACATCTCCTTTTTCAATTTCCCCTTTCCATTCAAGCATCTTATTACGCAGGTCTTCCTTTTGTTCGACACTAATCTCTGCATAGCGAACCAAATGTGCAATTTCCACTTGTGCATCAACTAAGGGCAAACTGTCAGCCGGTTGATCTTTAAAATAATCTTTCACCTCTCTTGGTGTAATATTGATGTTCGAAGTTATCTCCATTTGCACTTGCTGACTTTTCAACTGATCTTCTATCTGTTCATAAAACTCTTCTCGAATTTCAGCTATTGATTTGCCATATTCTGCTTCTAGTTTTTTCTCATCTCCATTAAACAATCCAATAAAATAACGTAATCTTCTTTCCAGTTCAGATACAACCTGAGCCTCACTTATTTCAACGCTATCCACCTCTGCCTGATGCAGCAAGAGTCCTTGAAATAGTAATTCCTCAAGCAATTGGCATCCAATGTTACTCGGCAGTCTTGACCTGGATTCACTTTCCAGTTGTATTTTTTGTCTTTCAACATCCGACAACATAATTATTTGATCACCAACTACTGCAACGACCTTATCAATCACTTGTCCTTCCTGCTGGGCCAAGACGAAATTACTGCTTGCCATTATCAGCAAACCTAGAAAGCTAATATGTTTCAATCTCCTGCTTCTTTTTCGCATCATTGTACAATTCTTCTCTTATTTTTTTCTTGAGTTGATTCGCCCTGATATTCAAGATTATACTCTTTATCTTTTCCTTTTCAAGGCTAAGCGGTGATACCGCATCTTTCAATCTGTAGTCTCGAATATTCAAAAAGTATACAAAATCTCCTTCCTGAAACGTTACTTTCCGCATGTTTCGTATAAATGATGATTTATTAATGTCCGTCAACGGTATTACCTTTAAAACATCATCAAAATACACCCAATTCTTTTCATCGAAATAATAATTTATACTGTGAACCGGGGCATAGCTCAGTAAGTTCTCGCTATCATCCTCGTTTTTCAATTTATACCATTTCCTTAACTCGTCCAGCTTAGGTGCATCCTTACTGACTTTCAGGTAGAATACTTTTACAATATAATCCTGCAATTTAAAGTTCTCCTGATTTTCGGAATAGTATTCCTGAATCTCTTGATCAGTAACAAGTGTGTCCAATTTTTTTTTGATCAGTTCCTTCTCGTATGCATAAATGATCAAGGACTTTTTATAATCCTCTAGCTGTCTTTCGACATTTAAAGCCTCATCAGGAAGCTCAAGCAAGGCTCTTTGAATGATCACCTCTTCACGGGTCCACTTATCAACAAACTGTTTGACGAGCTCAACAGAATCCAATATGTCAGAAGACGTTTCCTTACTCAGGTCATCCATATACAGGATCTGTTCCCCCACCCTTGCAATTCTGATTCTATTTCGACTAAGATCGGTTTCTGCACAGCTTACCCCTACTAGTAAAAAGAATATGAAAAGTCTATATTTCAACTATCGAATGGTGTAGAGGACCTCTTTTTCTACTTGAACAGGGTACTTTTCCCTAAGCTCCTCGATCCATGCCTTTTCCAGATAATCCTGATATGCTGCAGTTATGATTACTTTTGCCTCGTTTAGCTCCTTGTTCATTGGTGGTATTACTTCTTTAACATTAATAACCACGAACTGGCCGTTATAATTGAACGGACCATTTACACCAACCTTAGGCTCATTTTCAATATACTCGATTGATTCTAATTCATCCTTCTTGCTCTTTACATTTACATTCAGCGGAGAATTCAGGTTGACCAACTTGGCAACTGAATCTCTCCCTATGCCATCTGCAAGAAGTGATTGCACCTTATCGCTAGCCTTTTCATCAATACAATAATAATGATCTGCATCTATTCTCTTTTTCCAAACAAATTCAGACTTTCTGGACTCATAAAAACTCTTCAGACCGCTAGTATCTTTAACTGCCTTACCCCAAACAACTTGATCTGTTAATTCGAACAGAAGAATTCCGTCCCGATATTCTTTCATTAACATTTTATATTTCATGTGCTTAGCTTCTAACTGTGACTTCTCGTATTCGATTATTTCAGCATTCATCCACAATTCAAATCTCTTGTCAACTTCCTTTTGTATATCCTTTTCCCTGCTTTTTTTTCGGTTATTTTCCAAGGCTTTACCGAAATCTTCTACAGCATAGGACCTGTCTGCAAATTTGACCAGCTCTTTTTTATCATTTTTAGTTGAATTGTACTCATATTTACCTCGTAATACTGTAGAGTCAACAGTCTTTTTAAATGATGCCATGACCTTGTCGCTCAATTGAAAGTTATATTCGGCCTTTAACTTTTGTATGAAAGAATATCTGGTTTTACTGTTCCTTCCGTCTTTAGCTATTTTGGATTTGATCTCGCCCTTCAAGTCATCATAAGACCCTAATTTCTTTGAATCTAAGAGTTTGATAATGTGCCAACCGAATCTCGTTTTGATCGGCTCACTAATGTCACCTGTCTCCTTTAGTGCAAAAAGCGCTTCATCAAAGGCTGGGATCAGGTCTCCAGCGCCAAACCATTTCAATTTTCCTCCGATTCCGGCTGAATTTCTATCTTCAGAAAATTGTTTTGCCATTTGTTCAAACGTTGAGCCTGTTTTCAGTTTATTGTAAATCTCTGTTGCTTTCTTTTCAGAATCATCCGTTTTGCTTTGCAGATCATCCTTTGCGGCCCGAATCAGAATATGAGCGGCAAGTCTGGTGCCTCTTGCAGGTCTTTTGTCCTCCACTCTCAGAAAGTGGTATCCAAAACGAGTTCTTATGATTTTAGATAATTCACCTGGTTTTGTGTCATAAGCGGCCTTTTCAAATGGATATACCATTTTGAAAGCAGTAAAATAACCAAGAGATCCTCCGTTCTGTTGGGCTGAAGGATCTTCAGAAAATTCCTTCGCAATTGTTGCAAAGTCTGATCCTTCCTGCACCTTTTTCATTGCTTCATTTATTTTATTGTATCCTGCCAGTGTATCTTCAGGCTTCGCTCCTGCATCTACTTTTATAAGAATATGGCTTGCCTTTACTTCATAGCTCATATGATCATAGGCTTCCTCCATCAGTTGTTGATTCAGACTCTGATCCATTAAATAAGGCTGAGCTAACTGTTCTCTGTATTGTGACAGTTCGTCTTTGAACTTTTTGACCGTATCCATTCCAAGTTCTTCTGCAGCGGTTACCTTCAGTTTGAAATTAATGAACAGATCAAGGTATTCATCAAGGTCTTCCTTGGTAATTTCCTCATCCTTATTGTTCTTCTTAAAAATATGTTCAAACTCTGATTTGGTTACTTGCTTTCCATTCACAGTCATCACGATCGGATCACTTTGCGCATTCACGACCATTGAAATAAAAACGATGGTCAATCCTAAAATCAAATTTTTCATTACTGTATTGTTAAATTACTTCTTGTCCAGATTCTATTAAATTATTTTAAACTATAGTTGGGTGCCTCCCTGGTAATCGTCACATCATGCGGGTGGCTTTCTTTGACACCAGCATTTGTGATCCTAATAAACTGTGCTTCATTGAGTTTTTCAATATTTCCAGCTCCACAATACCCCATCCCGGCTCTAAGTCCACCAATTAGCTGATAAATTACTTCGCTGAGCTTTCCCTTAAAAGGCACACGACCCGAAATACCTTCGGGCACTAATTTTTTAATATCATCTTCCATATCCTGGAAGTAGCGATCTTTCGAGCCTTTCTGCATAGCTTCTATGGAACCCATACCTCTATAAGACTTGAATTTTCTCCCTTCATAGATGATCGTCTCTCCCGGTGACTCTTCTACACCTGCAAACATCGAGCCCATCATAACTGCGCTGGCTCCACCTGCCATGGCTTTTACTATATCTCCTGTGTATCTTATCCCTCCATCTGCGATGATCGGAACACCGGTTCCTTCCAGGGCTTTTCGCACATTA
>JAAZYJ010000360.1 GCA_014239715.1 Flavobacteriales bacterium | reverse complement strand
GCTGTCCGCCCGTTTAAGGCCTCTTTTAGTCAATTTCTTATCAACATTGCTATTTTCTTTAGGAACCACAAAATGCAGATCGTAGATAATTTCTGTACGAGTTGTCTTCTGTAGTCTTCTTACGATGCTGTTCAGTGGAATTCCCTGATGGGCATTGTACCATTGAAAAATGGTAATGTCCGGATCGATATTTTCGATGCGTCGGCACGTCTCTTTCCAGGTCCCGGGCCTATTGTAATTGGTGATGTACTCTACTTTTACACCGGTGCCTTCTAAAAAGTCAAGTTTGGAATTTTTGTCTACAAATTCTCTTGGGACTATAGCGGGATATTGTTGTGTCCACGATATTAGGTATACCTCAACATGCTCAATTCCATCGAGAGTTTTTGCCAATGCGGTATTGTAATTCGCAATGCCTCCTTTGAATTTTGGGCCTGGACCGAAACAAACGATTTTCCGCGTCATTATTTTACCTCCTGACAGTGCTTGTCGTATACTCTTTTCATTCCTTCCCTGATTGAAATTTTAGGTTCCCACCCCAGCTTATCTTTTACATAATCCATGTTGCAATATCTTGCATGCACTCCAACAGGCTTATCCAGCAGAGGTTTGATTTCCGGATCATAGCCTGCAAATTCTGTAAAAAGCTCTATAATCTCTAGAAAAGAGGTCAATCTTCCCTGCCCGATGTTAATCGCTGATCCGTCAGTTATTTTTTCCATCGCAAGCAGTGTACAGTCCAGCACATCATCGATATGCACAAAGTCCCGCCCTTGCTTGCCCGTTCCCCAGACCTCAAACGGCTCCTCTTTATTGGCTGCACGTCTTGCAATTGCCGGAACAGGGTAGGTGAGGTCTTGATCTTCTCCATAACCTGAGAATGGACGAATACAAGTTACATATACACCATAATACTTGGCAGCAATATGGGCTAAATACTCACCGGTCAGCTTAGACCATCCATAGGTCATATCCGGTTGTCCCATTTTATTAAAATCAATGTCCGACTCTTTCAGGGCTACAGCACCTCCATCAGTTTGCAGATCAACGGGATATGCTGCACTTGAACTGGGGTATAAGCAGCGCTTAGGTTTGTGTTTGCACACCCAATAGAAGAACTCTGCATCTATGGATAGGTCAAGTGCCACAACCATTGGGTCACCGTCAATTTTAGCTCTGCCTCCTACAATGGCCGCAAAATGATAAACATCAACAATTTTTTCTGCTCCTTGTAATTGGTATTCAGAAGCAAAGAAGTCATCATTATCCACCATTTTTCTAAGCAGAAAACGAAAATCAGTGTTTAAGAAAACCAATCTTTCATCATCACCGTAGATTTCTGCCCCGTTTTTTTCTCCGACTTTCGGTTGGTCTAACCAGGTTGAAGGATGTGTCCCCACAGAAAGATCATCTACGAAAATGATTCTGTCTTTGGTTGTTGCATATAGTCTAGACACCATATTCCTGCCTACAAACCCACACCCTCCTGAAACTAAATGTGTCTTCATTGCTACTTATAATTTTAATAATGTCAAAACTAAAAAAATTAAACACAGCGTAACCAAAGACGGTATGAAACATTATGTTCATAAAGAACTTTGGATTGTTTTTTGTTAAGAAAAAATCGAATTATTTTAGCATTGTTAATGAAGGCAAAATTGATTATTTTCATGTTGTGGTTTTTTCCCACATTAATCTGCGCTCAGAATGTCGTGGATGATGAAGGTCTGAAACAGGGCGAATGGTCAAAAAAATGGAAGAGTGGTGCCACACGTTATAAAGGGCAGTTTTTGAATGATAAACCGATCGGAACGTTTTATTATTGGTATTCAACTGGAGAGCCACAGTCTGTATTAACCTACTCAGCAGGCGGGCATGTTGCACATTGTGTAACTTATGGATTGGATGGAAATGTTGCTGCTAAGGGGAATTATATAGATCAGCTGAAGGATAGTATTTGGTTGTTTTTCGACTATCAGGGCCGTTTGAGGAGTAAAAACAACTACAACGAGGGTCTTTTGGAGGGGGAGCAAGTGACGTACAACTATGCTGGAAAAATTATGGAGATCATCAGTTATTACGATGATATGAAACATGGGGATTGGACCCAATTCTATAAGAACGGAAAAATTAAAGTGAAGGGACAATGGAATGAAGGTTACCCTTCCGGTAAGATATATCGCTACAATGAAGCCGGAAGTAAAGTGCTTCAGGGTCAATTTAAGAACGGGTTGGAACATGGGTGGTGGCGCACCTATGATCCGAGTGGTAAAGAAGAACGGAAGGTATTTTATTTAGAGGGCAAGATATTGAAAGGGAAAGCGTTAGAAACCTATCAGGATAAGATGCGTATGCTGAAAGAAAATGAACAAGAGTGAAAGAGCATGAACGGAAAAAATTGAAATCTGATAAAACCAAATGGAGAATTACTTGGTTGGTCATTTTGATCACCGGTATGCTGGTATTGCATGCGTGTAAGAGAAAGACTGGGGAAGCAACGGATCTGAAGCAAGAATATTTCCCAACAGCATTGGGCCAATGGGTGATCTACGATGTTATTGACATAAGGCATGATATCAATCACGACACGTTGAGCTATCAGCTGAAGGAAATCATCGCGGATGATTTCATTGATAATTCAGGAAGATTGGCGCAAAGAATAGAAAGGTACGTCAGGACAGCCGAAGCAGATCCGTGGACCATTAGCGACGTTTGGCATTCGGTACGCACGACAAGGTCTGCAGAGAAAGTAGAGGAGGATGTCCGATTTGTAAAAATGGAATTTCCGATGAACGAATTCAAATCGTGGGATGGGAATGTGTACAACCAGTATGTCAAATGGGAGTACTTTTATGATAGTTTGGATTATTCAGGTACTGTTGGCACATTAGAGTTTGACAGCCTTGCATTCGTTACGCATCGCCAGAATTCCAATTTTGTTGAGTACGAGCAAGCTTACGAAGTTTATGCCAAACACATTGGTTTAGTTCAAAAGCAGTTGGTCGATCTGGATGTGCGATCCGGGGCAATTGTGTTGGATAGTATTGTAAAAGGGATCGAATTGTATCAAACAGTGGTTTCTTACGGGAATGATTGATGAAGTTACTGATCAGCTCATTATTGTTAGTGTCTGCTTTAATCGGATTTACGCAACCTAAGAATAAGTATTGGATTCAGTTAGCTGATAAATCGAACACACCTTTTCATATTTCAAGCCCCGAAGAATTTCTTAGCAAAAAAGCGGTAGATAGGAGAATCAATCAGCTTATACCGGTTGACTTCAAGGATTTACCGATTGATCCTACATATGTTGAACAACTTGCTTCGTTTTCGTCTGTTACTATTCGCAGAACTTCCAAATGGTTGAATTCGATTAGTGTGGAGATCTCTGACATGAAAGTTCTGGATTCTATCATAGGCCTTCCATTCGTATATAAGATTGATAGGGTCAGAGAGATGGCTATCGACCCTCGAATTGAATTGCCTTTGAAAAGTACCGGTCATACCAATTACCACGATGAACACTATGGAATGGCATTCAGACAGATCGAGATGCTTTCCGGGCATTTACTACATAATATAGGATTTACAGGAGCAGGAATCACCATAGCGGTTTTAGATGCGGGTTTCGACAAGGCCAATGAAATAGATGTTTTTGATGCTATGTTTGAAGAAGATAGATTGCTGGGTACAAGAGATTTTGTTGACGGAGATAATTATGTGTACCATTCAAGTCAGCATGGAACTGCTGTGCTATCGTGCATGGGTGCTAAATTACCAGGGAAAATGGTAGGTACTGCCCCGGATGCAAGCTACATATTGATC
>JAAZYJ010000005.1 GCA_014239715.1 Flavobacteriales bacterium | reverse complement strand
TAATGCCCTTCTGACTCAGTTTAAATGTAGGGCCGATGTGGTAGGGGAAATGAGACTCCATCATATTGATAAAAACAAAAGACCGCTCATTCTTTTGCTCGTTCTTTTTGATAATATTTCGGGCAACACCGAAAGAATCTTCAAAAGTGTTTTGAACCCAGCAGTTCCCCACGGTAAGGTCTTCAGATAGGTCGTTCACAAGAGTGTCACGAGACATAAGCATTTTTCTGACTCTGGGCTTTCCTGCAAGTACCGCAAATCGCAGTGTTTTTTTGAATTTTGGTTGTACCATTCCCCATATTTTGTGGACTTCGTCAAATCCACGATCCAGCCCGAAAATTTCTGTTGTAGCAACATTCGCTGTTACCTGATAGGTTTTAAAGCCATCTGCTTGTAGCTTTTCAGCCAGAGTGACATAGTCTCCTGATAATTTTCTGGTCTGGCTGGTTGCCCCATGCTCATGAGGCATCAACCCCGTGAACAAACTGGCAGTTGCCGGTAACGTCCAGCATCCCGCTGACCGTGCTTCTGTAAACTTGGTTCCATGTGCTTCGGTGTAAGCCAATCCCGGATTCATTCCTGAATGAATGGAATCATATCTTAAACTGTCCGCAACTATCAGGATAATATTTTGTGGCTTTGACACAAAACAAAAATAAGACCTCAAATAGGTTACGTTCTGTCTGCGTTCCTTTAGTTATAAACAAATATAATGTCCGAATTAAAATATTTAATCGCACTAACGCTGATCGATGGTGTAGGTCCGATCATTGGCAAGGAGCTTCTTCGGTTTTTCGGTTCAGCAGAAGCCATTTTCAATGAAAGTCCGAAGGCCCTTCTGACGTTAAAAAAACATGGTAGGTGTTTAGCTCGTGGCGTTAATAACAAAAAAATTATTGATCGGGCTGATAAGGAGCTTGCTTATATGGAACGGGAAGGCATATTGGCCGTCCCAATAACTGACCACCGGTATCCCGAGTTACTAAAGAATTGTACTGACAGCCCCATACTGTTGTTTTTAAAGGGGGCTGGACGGTTGAATGAAGAAAAGTCAGTCTGCATTGTTGGCAGCCGGGAAGCAACCGTTCAGGGTAAAGAATTTGTATCAGAATTGATTAAAGAACTATCCCGCTATAACGTGGCCATCCATAGTGGATTGGCATACGGAATTGATATTGCTGCTCACAAAGAAGCTATCAGAAATGGCCTTCCTACATATTGCACTCTGGCTCATGGTTTTGACAGGATCTACCCGAGCAGACACAGGTCTATTGCAGATCGAATGCTTAGCGATGGAGGCTGGATAACTGAATTTCTTTCCGGCACGGTGCCTGATAGAGAGAATTTCCCCAGACGCAATCGAATAGTCGCAGGGCTTACTGAGGCGACAATCGTCATCGAATCCGCAAAAAAAGGTGGAGCGCTGATCACAGCAAATATTGCCAACACCTACGACAGAGATGTCTTTGCGGTTCCGGGCAGAGTAACTGACGAAAAATCGGCAGGATGCAATTACCTGATCAAAACAAATCGTGCTCATCTGCTTCAAGGTCCGGAAGATCTGGGCTATATTATGGGGTGGGAAAACAAAAAGCAGAAACCTTTCCAAACACGGCTGTTCCCAAACCTGTCAGATAGTGAAGAGAAGATGGTCAACTTAATGAAGGAGAGAAATAAACTGAGTATCGACGAGTTTGCTTGTCTTTTGAGTCGACCAATAAGCGAGGTTTCAACCGACTTACTTTTCATGGAGTTTAAAGGCCTGATCAGACAGATCCCGGGTAAAAAGTTTGAGCTATGTTAGCAATGGATTTAAGAATGGCATTGTGATTACTAAATTATTATTGACCAAAAAAACGGAAAGTCTTCAAAAGCATAAGGGTAATTCAATTCAAAGAAATTGCTCCGGACGAATTTAAAGAGCCCGCGGTACACTTTCTAATTCCTTTGAGTTTAGTGAAAATCACTGTTTATTTTCCTACATTTGCGCCACCAAATCAACTACAATAAAGATGACAAGCATAGACCAAGCCGTTGAATCTACCTACGAGGCAGAAATCGACGCATTTATGGAAAAGGTAAAGGCCAAAAACGGTCACGAGCCTGAGTTTTTACAAGCAGTTCATGAAGTAGCCGAAGCAGTGATCCCATTCATGGCCGACAAACCGCAATATCAAGATCACAAGATCTTAGAAAGAATCGTAGAGCCGGAAAGGACGTTGATGTTCAGAGTGCCTTGGTTAGACGATGAGGGAAATGTGCAGGTAAACAGGGGGTATCGAGTTGAGTTTAACTCTGCAATTGGCCCTTACAAAGGTGGGTTGAGATTTCATCCGTCTGTAAACCTGTCGATTCTTAAGTTCTTAGGTTTTGAACAGATCTTTAAGAATTCCTTAACTACGTTGCCAATGGGTGGCGGAAAAGGAGGGTCAGACTTCAACCCTAAAGGAAGATCAGACAACGAGGTAATGAAGTTTTGTCAGTCTTTTATGACGGAGCTGCAAAGACATATTGGACCCGATACTGACGTTCCTGCAGGAGATATTGGTGTAGGTGGAAGAGAGATCGGATACATGTTTGGCCAATACAAGCGTTTGAGAAATGAGTTTACCGGAGTACTTACCGGAAAAGGCAGAAACTGGGGTGGATCACTCATCCGTCCGGAGGCGACTGGTTATGGAACGGTTTATTTCACGAAAGAAATGCTCAAAACAAAAGGAGATTCGTTAGAGGGGAAGACAGTTGTAATTTCAGGCTCAGGAAATGTTGCTCAGTACGCGTGTGAAAAAGCAACACAGCTGGGAGCAAAAGTTGTTACGCTTTCGGACTCGAAAGGCTTTATCCATGATCCATCAGGAATAGATGCTGAGAAGCTTGCGTGGATAATGGACCTTAAAAACAACAGGCGTGGTCGGATCAAAGAATATGCGGATAAATTTTCTGACGCTACCTTTATTGAAGGCCAACGTCCATGGGGCGTAAAATGTGACGTGGCTATGCCGTGTGCTACTCAGAATGAGCTGAACGGTGAAGAAGCGGCAACACTTTTGTCTAATGGCTGTATCGCCGTTACTGAAGGTGCAAACATGCCCTCAACACCCGAAGCCATAGAGGCCTTCCACGAAGCAAAAATTCTATTTTCACCGGGGAAAGCATCGAATGCCGGAGGAGAGGCAACTTCAGGTTTGGAAATGTCCCAAAATTCACTGAGATTGTCATGGTCAAGAGAAGAAGTGGATGAAAAATTAAGTGGGATTATGGTTTCGATCCACGAAGCGTGTGTGGCATATGGCACTGAAGACGGCTACGTAGATTATGTTAAAGGAGCTAATATCGCCGGATTCGTAAAAGTTGCTGATGCAATGATCGATCAAGGCTTAGTGTAAAAAAGAATTACGTACAGTAATCCCATTGTCCAGGCGGATGGTGGGATTTTTTTATGAGAAAAATTACAATCATAGTTAACGGGAAAAAGAACTTTTCCCGAAAAATTAAACGTACAATCGACTTGTTGCACGCTGAGTATGAAGTTGCAGTGTTCCGCACTACCAGACAGCAACATGCGGTTGAATTGGCTTCCGACGCTTCGAAGAATACAGACCTGATCATAGCTGCAGGAGGAGACGGCACCCTACATGAGGTTGTCAACGGTGTCTGCAATTCCGGTGGTACACCGTCAATCTGCGTTTATCCCTTTGGAAATGGAAATGATTTTGCAACTGCGGTGGGTATCGGAAAGGACCCGGATCATTATGTCCGGCTGATAAAGGAAAGTTATATTGAGAAAATTGATGTTGGTGTGGTTTCCAATTATGAGGGGCAAAAATATTTTATCAATATTGCGAGTATCGGACTAGGAGGATTTGTGGCTCAAAAGATCAACGATGTTAGCGGGCCGTTCAAATATCCCAGGATGATTATAGAGGGGTTTTTGCGCATGAAAAAAGCTGATGTAATTATCCAAGGTGCCGGATCAGACTTGAAGACTAAGGTTATGACAGCTGCATTTTGCAATAGCAGCACATTTGCCAACGGCTTGATCATTCAACCCGATGCGAAGATCAACGATGGCTCGTTGCATAGCTGTGTAATAGGTGATGTTACAATTTGGGAGTACATCAGGAACCTTGGGAATCTACGGAATGGGCGAAAAATAGACCATCCGGAAGCGGCTTACAGTTCGGGGGAGGAGTTTACTGTAGATGTAATCAATGGGGAATGCCACATAGAAACAGATGGAGAATATTTTGGGAAATGTCCGGCCAGCTTTACGGTAGAAAAACAAAAACTCTCCTTTCTTTTACCAAACCGCTCTTGAGGTAATTATCCTTCTTCATTACGCAGATAGGCATGCTTGGCCTGGAAAAGTGAACCCATTAGCTTCGCTCTTTCCAGGGCGGTTGTAGCATTACTTCCTTGAAACAAACCATTGACAGTTAGTTCAAATAAACTAATCCATCTGTCAAAGTGCAGATGATTGATATCTAGCTTCAAGTGCGGAGGAAAGGGTCTCCCGGAATAAGTTGGTTCATGTAATAGGATGGACTGCCAGAACCGATACATTTTTTCAAGATGTTGAGGCCAACGGTTTTCGACCACCTTATTAAAAATGGGTCCGATGAGATCATCAGCCTGTACACACTCGTAAAACGTGTCTACCAGTAG
The DNA here is from genome assembly GCA_014239715.1 of Flavobacteriales bacterium. The sequence goes on along the minus strand of JAAZYJ010000005.1, from coordinate 3,277 downwards.
CTTTATGTCATCTATGGTTTCAATATCCCGCACAAATCAAAGTTAATAAGTCTCTGTAATTTCTTGCTCATTTGTTATGCCTTGCTGGCGAAATCTAATGATCTGTACCTTTTGAACATTATCGCATTATAAAAATAACCCCATTCTATTTTTCAAGGGCATAACCACCCCGAATTCAGCGGTTTTTAAACTGCTGTGTCTTGCAGAACCTAACCAATAGAATGAGAGAATTGCTTTGTTCCATACTGCTTATTGCCTTCTTCTGGCCTCAGGCCCAAGGACAGTCGGTTAGTGATGGAGAAAACCATAAGGCTACATTCGATCAGCTTTCCATTCGCCAAAGAAGCATTAAACAGGCATTTGTTAAAGGCAATTACCAGAAGTGTATTCGAAAGTCTTCATATAGAATCTCAAAAGGAAAAAGAGACAGAGTGGCCTATTACTATTTGGCATTATCCTTTTTCAAGCAATATCAGAATGAGTTGAAGGAGTACCTTTTAGATCGTTCCTTGTGGTATCTGAAGTCGGCAAAAATAAACAGCGATCCATTAGTGCTATCACTGAAGCGGAATGATCAGGTATTATTGGATTTTATTCACGAACATGTTGCAAAATTAGGCAATGAAAGCTATGGGAAAGACAGGTCTCGTTCACTTAAACGTTTAAAATATGTTGCGGAAATATTTGAGGATACAACGGTCGTTTATCGAAATCACCATTTAGCGTCTGTTCAAAAACACACAAACCAAAAGAAAATAGCTACCAGGGATATTGCCGCTCAGGACGCTGAGGTTGTCAACAACTCTCTTTCGGATATGGTTTTTGCATTCTTGGAACGAGAGCTGGGTGATCCGGACAAAGATCAATCTCTTGCTGAATTTGTTGCCAAGGAATTGGACATAAAAATTAATGGCCAAAATGCTCGACTTCTAAATGTAGCTGCGAGTGAATATGGAACTGCAGATATACCCGGAAGAAAACACAATCCGGCAGTACTCAAATACTTCAAAGACATCGGACATGGTGAGATCAAGAGCGATGAGATATCCTGGTGTTCGGCATACATGAGCTGGTGTGCAAAACGGGCTGGAATGATCTATTCTAAAAGCCTGACGGCCAGAGCATGGCTCAATGTTGGGTCGAAAATTAATGTCCCTTCAATTGGAGATGTGGCTGTCTTTTGGCGCGAAAAGAGAAATTCATGGCAGGGGCATGTCGCTATTTTCCTGTGCCAAGATGAAAAAGCGGGTCTTATTTATTGCCTGGGCGGAAACCAGCAAGACAAAGTAGGCATTGAGTCGTACCCGACAAATAGATTACTGGGCTATCGAAGGCTCAGAGCAAGAAAATGAAAGAAGTGTAATTATTAAAACCAACAACTATGAAAAAGAAAGTTTTTATGATGTCCATTGCGATGATGTGCTCCGGCGCATATGTAGTGGGCCAGCAAGTGAAGTCGATCGAAAAGCAATTCAAATTGCATTGGTCTGCCGATATAGGAAATGCTTCCTACCGCACAAATATGCTGTTTACAGGCGGACAAATTATAATCGGGTCTAACGGGAGTCAATACATGGATTATTACCTGGATGAAAGCAATGGTGTACACGTACTTAATGCGAAAACGGGTAAAAAGGTCCGAAGTTTTGCGAATGAAAATTGGGGAGATATGGATGTCAACGGTATTGTCAAATACAACGGGCACTTGTATTTTGGTAATGACAACGACGAGTTCATCTGTGCAGACAAAAATGGCAAGATCCATTGGAGATTACCGGTTTCGGGAGACGTAGAGCATGCACCTACCCTGATCAAAAACAAGGGTAGTAGCTATCTGGTTTTTGGTACAGAAACAGGTGAGCTGAGAGCCGTGGATCCGGCCAACGGCAAAACTATATGGACACATTATCACCCTAAATCTTCAGGTTGGAAACACGGCGACAATCGATTTGTATTCAAGGTGAAATCTCATTTTAAAGCGGGCGAGTTGTTTTTCGCAAAACCTGCGGTTGCAGACCTGAACAGAGACGGTGTAAATGACCTTATTTATTACTGCGGCCAATCAAGAACTGAGCTCTACGCCGTGAACGGAGCCAGCGGAAAAAAGATATTTTCTGTTGCAGAGGTAAGCGGCAGCGGAAAATATTTTGGGGTAAATTACAAACACACGCCGGTGATCGTAGGTAAAGGAAGTAAGCTGAGGATCATTGTCCCTCAGAGACTATACAAAGACAACAACGTAACCTACTCTTTAGCCCATTTTAATCGTAAGGGAGAGAAGATAAAGGAAATTGTTACAGGTGAAACTACCCGATCCGTAGGATTGAATTCGGTGACGGTTTCTGATCAGGAAGTACTGATGCCTTTTCAATCTTCTATTGCTGTATGCAATTCAATTGAGGGAAAAACATCATTCATTACCGGAATAAACTGGAAGGGAAAGACCAAATACGGCCAGAGATATATGTATTACGGACATCCGCTGATTGCTAATAAGCTTGTCCGTTATAAAGGTGAGACATGTGCTCTGGTAATGCATCAGCATACGAGGTCTGAGTCCAAAGATCAAAGGGGGGCAATGCTTGTAATTGTTGGGGTCGATTCGAAGAAGGCTCTCGGGTTTTTCCGGCTCCCCTCAGGTAGCGAGTGCATTCCACATATTAAAGATGTAACAGGAGATGGCAAACTCGACCTCTTGGTCGGCTGTTATGACGGTAAACTACGCTGCTACGATCTTGACATTCCTATTAACCAGATTGCCTACAAATAACCAACTAAATCCAAAATCATGAAAAAGTCAGTTAAAAAATACACAACGCTGTTTACATTGACCCTGCTCCTTGCAGGAGGGGCGTTGGCAGCATACAACTATTACCTTTCCCTTTCCAAATATCAAGAGGGAATCCAACAACCATTTTCCAAAACAACGGAATTTGTTTCCATGGAATATACTGTGGACAGCGGTTTGGTTTTTCATCAACCAACAGGCACTCATATTGAAATTCCAGAAAACGCATTTCAGGATAGTCTTGGCAATGCCGTGACGGGAAAAGTAATGTTTAAGTTCAGAGAGTTCCATAGCGCAAAAGCGGCTATGCTTTCCGGAATTCCAATGCAGCTGGCATCAGACAGAGGTCAATTCATGCAGTCTTTGGGGATGACCGAATTGCGTGCTTTTCAAAAAGGAGAGGAGCTAAAGCTAAGACAGGGAAAGGAGATCAAGGTAGATCTGGCATCAACAGCAATGCCTGATGACGAATTTCAGCTTTTTTACCTT
>JAAZYJ010000006.1 GCA_014239715.1 Flavobacteriales bacterium | reverse complement strand
TTAATACAGATTCTTTTTCCCAGGTCATAAGCGTTACTCTTGTGTACTAATGCAGAAAGGGCATCAACTTGCTCCCCGTTTAATAAAAGGTCCAATTTAATCAGATCTGAGGATCTATAATCTATTGGATGATAGTCGAAGGATGCATATCCGCGAGATACGGTTTTCAATCGGTCGTAAAAATCAAATACAATTTCGCCCATGGGCATTTCAAAGGACAATTCAACACGGTCTTGTGTAAGATAAACCTGATTTGTCAAATCCCCTCTTTTTTCGATGCACAGCGTCATTATTTGACCAACATATTCTGATTTGGTAATGACCTGTGCGCGTATGTATGGTTCTTCAATCCGGTCCACACCTGAAGGGTCGGGTAATTCAGAAGGATTATTCACAATGATCTGGTCTTCGGGATTCCTTCGCATAAAAGCTCTGTAGGATACGTTGGGAACCGTTGTTATTACGGTCATATTGAATTCCCGTTCGAGTCGTTCCTGAATAATTTCCATATGCAGCATTCCAAGAAATCCACACCGGAATCCAAACCCCAATGCCGCGGAAGATTCTGGTTCGTATACCAAAGAGGAATCGTTGAGCTGTAGTTTTTCCATTGAATACCTAAGCTCTTCGTAGTCTTCGGTATCAACAGGATAAATACCAGAAAACACCATAGGTTTTACATCTTCAAAGCCCTGTATCGCATTTTTGCACGGGTTTTCAAAGGTGGTAATCGTGTCTCCCACTTTAACTTCAGCGGCCTTTTTAATACCGGAAATAATGTAACCAACATCTCCAGCTTTAACCTCATTGCAAGGAATAAGCCCCATTTTCAATATACCTATTTCTTCTGCATTGTAGCTTTTATCGGTGTTGAAGAATTTAATTTTGTCTCCTTTGTGAATCACACCATTTCTAACTCTGAAATATGCAATGATTCCTCTAAATGAATTAAACACAGAGTCAAAGATCATCGCCTCCAGAGGGGCTGATTCGTCACCATTGGGAGCAGGAATTTTGTCTATTACTGCGTTTAAAATATCTTTTACACCCAATCCGGTTTTCCCGGATGCGGGAATAACGTCACTTGGATCGCACCCGATAAGGTCAACAATTTGATCGGTAACTTCTTCCGGCATGGCGCCAGGTAAGTCCATCTTGTTTAGAATTGGAATGATCTCCAGATCATGATCAAGTGCCAGATATAAATTGGAGATTGTCTGCGCCTCTATTCCCTGTGCTGCATCAACAATTAATAGTGCTCCCTCGCAAGCAGCTATGGAACGAGACACTTCGTATGAAAAGTCAACGTGTCCGGGAGTGTCAATTAAATTAAGAACGTAGTCTGTATCATCTCGTTTGTAGTTCATTTGAATGGCATGACTCTTTATTGTAATGCCACGTTCTCGCTCAAGATCCATGTCATCAAGCGCCTGATTTTGCATTTCACGCTCCGAAATGGTGCCTGTCATCTGCAAGAGACGATCGGCAAGAGTACTTTTCCCGTGATCTATGTGAGCAATAATGCAAAAATTTCGAATGTTCTTCATACGTGTATTATACCGTTATTCTGACCTCGCGCAAGCAAAAGTACAGCAAATTAATGATATAGTGTCTCCAATAATGGCATAAAACACGAGTGGGAAAGATTGGCATCTTTCCCACTCAAAACCTAAACTACTACTACTTATGAAAACTAACTTCTACTTAGTTGATTTATATGTATCCAAATTGTATGCCAACTTTTCTACATTGCATCAACGTGTATTGTTATATTAGTAAAACGCCGCAAACCTTAAAAAATTACACCTTCGATAAAATTTTAACATTATTTTTGATTTTAATTGCGGTATTTGTGCCGCGATTATCCTCTTTGTTTGAGGTTAAAG
>JAAZYJ010000112.1 GCA_014239715.1 Flavobacteriales bacterium | reverse complement strand
CTTGCGGTCTGGACGGGACTCGAACCCGCGACCCCCTGCGTGACAGGCAGGTATTCTAACCAACTGAACTACCAGACCATATTTTTAATCTTGCGATCTCTGACAACAGTCAGATTCAAAAATGTTCATTCCTAAAAAGGAGATACAAAAGTAAGCTTATTTTTTCGATTGCAAAACACTTTTTTGAAATTCATTTGTAACATTTTATATATATTTAATTCTCAATGATGATGAACCACGTTAAACTTATTGGCTCTATTTTATTTCTTTTTGTATCGCTTTCAGCTTTTACTCAGGAAATAGAGGTGCTTGAATATGCAAATCTTGTTGAAATTGAGGAATTAAACATCCTGAATACGGATAGAAGAGAGTGTAACTTATCCCTGATGCCTAACGGAAGTACCTTGTATTTCATGTCAACCAGGAGTAAATCGGCACGAGATAATGAAGGCGATGGTGATATTTACCGCAGCGAGAATCTGGCTGACGGGAATTGGGGAGCTCCGGAATTTTTATCACAGATTAATACGTATTACGGGGAAGATGAACCTTCGGTGTCCTATGACGGCGAGAAAATTTATTTTCAAAGCTGGAAAGCCAATTGGCAAAGTACAGGTGGGCCTTATTATGAGGCTAACCTTGTAAACGGAAAACTACGGAATATTAGAGGCTTAGGTGGTGGAATCAACCAGTTTTTCAGAAGGGAATTTGCTGCTCATATGGGTTATGCTACAGACGGAATGGCCGTATCCGCAGACGGAAATTTGTTTATTGTCGCGTGCGGTTCTGATTATCAAGGAAATATGGACCTGTTTTATAGCGTGAAACAATTTGGCTCCTGGAGCTTTCCTGAGCTATTGGGAGTGAGTACAAGAGGAAACGAACGTTCCATATACATTTCGGCAGACAATAAAACGATTTATTTTTCATCTGATGGACATGGTGGCTTTGGTGGACTGGACATTTTTAAGACGACCCTGGATGGATGGAAAACAGGTGCCATTGTAAATATTGGAAAACCCTTTAATACACGAAAAGATGATATGGGCTTTGTAATTTCTGGAGAAGGCAAGGCTGCTTTTTTTGTTCGTGATCTGGATATTTATTATGCCGATCTGAGTCAATTAAATGAAGAGATTAAGCCAAGCTCTTCCACTTTGATTTTTGGAACGGTTTCCATAAACAATGAGCCTTTACAAACTACTGTTGTTGTAAAGAGTGACGGAAAAATACTTGGAAAAACACAATCAGATGAGAGCGGAAAGTATGCACTTACTTTAGCCCAGCTGACTGATAAAACCGAAGTGTTTATTGAAGATGACAGCACAGAGCTATTTGAGAATCATAGCATTAAACCGAAGCTGGATGTGAGATATGTGGAGTATGAAGTGAACTTTAGTGCAGAACAAAGACCCGAGCCAGAAATCACTAAGAAAGCTATTGTTGAAGAAATAAAAGAGCCAGAGGTAAATGCTGAAGCAGTCATCTATTTTGATTTTGAGCAGGGTGTTAAATTCATTAAGGATGCAGATAAATCAATGGGCAAGGCCATCGACGAGATGCGGGCCAATGGTATGACCTCATTCTATAAAAATGAAAATGGAAAGCGCATGTACTTTGACATGGCCTCCAAATCATACAAGGTCATCCCCGGAACAGAAGACATTGTCGATCTCCATTCTTTAAGAGATGACAACAAGGTATGGGGTAATTCGGATTGTACGCTTGTACATCTCGGAGACGGTATTCTGAATCTTGAATTTCACACCAAAATGAATACCATAGGCGGCGGTGTTCTTCAAGGCATAAATAAGGCCATTGATATTGCAGAAGAAGAGTATACCGGTCTGGTTATTTCCAACACAGGGCAAAATTTCTCTGCTGGAGCAAATGTGGGTATGATATTTATGATGGCTGCTGATCAGGATTTTGACGAGCTTAATTTTGCCGTAAAAGCATTTCAGGATACCACAATGAGAATTCGCTATTCCAATATCCCTGTGATTGTTGCTCCTCATAATATGGCATTGGGAGGCGGTTGTGAAATAGCCTTACATGCCGATAAGGTAGTGGCACATGCGGAATTGTATATGGGACTGGTTGAATTTGGTGTCGGATTAATCCCTGGAGGTGGCGGAACCAAAGAATTTGCCAAACGATTTTCGGAAGAGCTGCATGCAGGTGATATTAAGATTAACATACTCCGAGATCGATTCTTAACTGTTGGACAAGCCAAAGTATCGCTTTCGGCATACGAGGCATTTGATTACGGTTATTTACGAGAGGGAGTTGATGAAGTCGTGGTTTCAAGAGCCCATCATCTCACCAGAGCCAAGGCGGCCTGTCTTGAGCTGGCTGAAAAGGGCTATGT
>JAAZYJ010000413.1 GCA_014239715.1 Flavobacteriales bacterium | reverse complement strand
TGATGAGCTATTGGTTCACAGAAACGAAGATTTCTAACTTTACTTCGATCAACAAAAAGTTTAGCAAGAGCGATGTGTTAAAGGTGGGCCTGAGCACTGATTTTTACTTATTCGATTTCAGAGATAGTATTGATAATGTTGGGAATCAGGATTGGCTGGTAAGGTGGGATTATCAGGGTTCGGCGTTCATGCTACGTCCATTTATTCAATGGAAGCACAATTTCAACAAGAACACAACGATGAACCTAGGATTACATCAAACCTATTTCTCGCAAGGTAATGCCTATAGCTATCCTGAACCAAGAGTTGGATTAAATTTTCGTTTCGATGATAATCAATCCATTAATTTTGGTTGTGGTCTGCATTCTCAGATCCAACCGACTTACACCTACTTTTACCTGAATGATTCTAATGGCTCCGAAACTATTCCGGGAAATGATCAATTAGGGCTATCAAGAAGTGCACAAGTAGTTCTGGGATACGATAGGACGCTCGGAGACAATACAAGCTTGAGATTGGAAACGTATTACCAGTACTTGTTCGGTATTCCTATTGCCAGGAACGATTCGAATTCGCTGTCAATGATCAATGCAGGCGGCGGGTTTTCTCGGTTCTTCCCATCACTTCTTGATAATGGTGGGACCGGACAGAACTATGGGATTGAAATGACCATCGAAAGACGGTTTAACAAAAGCTATTACTTTATGCTTACAGGATCGTTATACAATTCATTTTTTAAGGGAAGTGATGGCGTGGAAAGAAATACAGATTTTAATGGAAATTTTGCACTAAATGGGCTGTTCGGATGGGAAAAGAAATTAAAAGAGCGAAACACCATCGGAATTGGCGCTAAGGTCACTTGGGCAGGAGGAAAGCGCTATGGTAATATTGACACATTAGCTTCAAATACAGCATTAGAGGTGATTTTTAAAGACGAAGGATACAATGAGAATCAGTTTCGAGATTATTTCAGGGCGGATCTAAAGCTCAACTATAAGATCAATGGTAAAAGAAAGAACATTACTCATGAATTTGCCGTTGACCTGGTAAATTTAACCGCACAGCAAAACATACTAAATTTGACTTACGCCCCTGGAAATCTCTCAGGAACCCCATTCGTTGAAAATTATCAGCTGGGAAGACTACCAATATTTTATTATAAAATTGACTTTTAAAGGTAAAGGGAAGTATAACTGCTTACTTTTGCGATGATGGAACAGTATGTCGCATATGGATTAGCACTGCTTATAGGTATTGTTATGGGGATGATCGGCGGTGGGGGGTCCATTCTGACGGTTCCTGTATTTGTGTATTTACTGGCTATGGATGAGGAACCAGCTACGGCTTGCTCCCTTTTCGTTGTGGGTATCGTTGCCCTTGTAGGTGGGATAAGATATTTGGGAAAAAAACAAGTTGACCTCGTAGCGGCGGTTGCTTTCTTGATACCTTCTGTGCCGGCAGTTTACCTAACGCGAAAATACCTTGTTCAGGCAATTCCTGAATCAATATTTACGAATGAATGGATCGATTTTACAAGAGGGACGTTCATGATGTTACTTTTTTCGATTGTAATGATCGTTGCGGCGATTTCAATGTTACGGAACCCAAAAAACAGAATTGAACAGGAAGGTCAAGGCCTGTTTTCTGCTACATTTTCGGATTATATCAAAATATTTTTTGAAGGAGCCATAGTAGGAGTAATTACCGGTTTGATAGGCGCCGGAGGTGGTTTTTTGATCGTGCCGGCTCTTGTGCTTTTTGCAAAAATCCCTATGAGAATTGCTATAGGTACCTCTTTAGTTATAATTGCTGTAAAAAGTCTTATTGGCTTTCTGGGAGATATCGGGCAAGGTTATCCAATTGACTGGACATTCCTGATCATTTTTTCAGTAATAGCTATAATTGGCTTGCTTTTAGGGGTCTTTTGCAGTGCTTATGTTTCTTCCAAACAGTTAAAAAAAGGCTTTGGATGGTTTGTTTTAGCCATGGCTGTTGTAATTTTGTTGAAAGAGTTGTTATAACGTGTAACTAGTGACAGTTAACTTTTGTACTTGTTTGTGTGTATGAAGTAGAAAATATGAAAGTAGAACAAATCTATACGAATTGCCTTGCTGAGGCGGCTTATTACATCGAATCAAATGGGGTGGCGGCAATAGTTGACCCGTTACGGGAAGTGCAGCAATATGTTGATATGGCTGCAAAGAATGGGGTTAAAATAAAGTACATCTTTGAAACTCATTTCCATGCTGATTTTGTTTCCGGACACCTTGACCTTGCCAGGCAAACAGGTGCTGAAATCGTATTTGGCCCATCTGCCGAGACGGGATTTGAGGCGATCATTGCTGAAGATGGACAGGAATTTTCAATCGGAGATGTGTCATTAAAAGTAATGCATACGCCGGGTCATACTCTTGAGAGCTCTACATATTTATTAAGGGACCCCGAGGGGAAAGATCATTGCATTTTCACTGGAGATACTTTGTTTATTGGTGATGTGGGGAGACCGGATCTGGCAATCAAAAGTGCCTTAAGCCAGGAGGATCTTGCCGGAATGCTTTATGAATCACTACGAAACAAAATTATGCCTTTATCAGATGAGGTAATTGTTTACCCGGCACACGGTGCAGGCTCTGCATGTGGCAAGAACATGAGCACAGAAACCTTTGCAACTCTGGGTAATCAAAAGAAAAACAATTATGCGCTGCAAAATATCAGCAAAGAAGAGTTCATTCGGGAGCTTACAACCGGGATATTACCCCCGCCGGCATATTTTCCTAAAGCAGCCTTGTTGAACAAAAATGGATATGAGAACATTGAAGAAGTTGTAATTGCAGGAACAGCTAAACTCACGCCTGAGGAGGCATTAAAATGTCAGGAAAACGGTGCATTGATACTGGATACAAGAAGCAAAACAGAATTCCACAAAGGCTTTATAAAAGATTCAATATTCATCGGAATCGATGGGGGATTTGCTCCATGGGTAGGTACTGTGATTCTGGATAACCAGCAAGAAATAGTGATCCTGGCAGATGAAGGCAGACAAGCCGAGGTTGCCACTCGCCTGGCTCGTGTCGGATACGACAATTCGATTGGGTACATTCAAGGTGGATACAGGGCGTGGGTAGATTCAGGCTTGGAAACGGATGCGATAACCACGATCCCCGCGACGGAATTACAACAAAAAGTTAGTGAATCGTCGATCAATTTGATCGACTCAAGAAAGCCTTCTGAATTCGAAGCACAGCACGCAAGAGTTGCTTCAAACAATCCGTTGGACTTTATTCATGAACAACTGGACAGATATAATAAAGACGAGAAATATTATGTCCATTGCCGAAGCGGGTACAGGAGCCTGATCTATACATCCATCCTGAAGAAGAACGGAATTCATGACGTTGTTGATGTTGATGGTGGATTTGTCGCAATGGAACAAACAGGGATTGAAATGGTCGATCTCAGCTGCTCATCGGGGGATTAAGTTCTTGCCGAAGCGCTTCAAAACGATATCCTTCTGAGCTCAGGGAGCTGAGTATTCTGGGTAGTGATTCCAGAAGTGTTTTTGACGCTTTTATGCTGTCATGGAAAACGATAATGCTTCCCGGAGCAACACTATCAACGACGTTCTGGAAACAGGCATCGGGACTAACATTCAGATCAAAATCTCCGGATAGAATGTCCCACATAACAATCGAATACATGTCTTTCAGCTCTTTTAGCTGAGCCCTTTTTATCCTTCCGTACGGAGGGCGCATTAAATTGCTTTCAATCAATTTTGCGGCTTTTTCTATGTCTGACAAGTACGACTTAGTATCGTTTAACCATCCATTCATGTGGCTGTATGAATGGTTCCCTATTGCATGGCCGGCTTGCGTGTAAGCAGGAAGATAATCCGGATTTTGCTCTGCATTCTTGCCGATCAGGAAGAAAGTCGCTTTGGCGTTGAATTGATCCAGGATATTCAGGACCTTATCCGTTACGCCGGGTGTCGGACCATCATCGAATGTCAGGTATGCTATTTTTTCGGTGACGTTTACATCCCAGACCAGACTGGGATATAGTGGTTTTACGATATCCGGGGTTTTGACAAAATACACTGTGCCTTACTGATATAGATTTGGCATCCAGTTGTGAACCAGCTCGGGAGGGAAGCTGCTTCTGTTCTTAAGCATGCGGATGTAGCTGTCTTTCACGGCTCTGTCTTTGGTTGCTCTTAACATTTTGTTCAACTGCTGCCCCAAATCTTCAAGGAGAATGCCGTAGTCAGTGTCATAAAGTATTCCATAATAATCCTTATCATCTACCTCTTGATTGCTTTGCTGAGCGATATGATATTTAGTCATCGTCTCTTCCGAAATTGACGACTGACGCATCAGCTCAAGGTGATAAAGTGCTTTACCTAATTCTTTCAATTGCGCACCTGTCCAGCTCTCATCGAGTTTTGAAAAATAACGAATATCGTCTATCCTGTTATTGACTAGTATTCGAGCAGTTGAGTCGACTTTTGCTGCTAAAGCTGTGTCATTGGGACTCTCATGTTTCAGATCAAAGTAATGTCTCATCAAATAATGGTATACGGCATCATCAGGCGCAACATTGTTCAATGGCATGACCTCAAAACAGCGGTCCAACACCTCTTCAGCTTTTTTGAATTTATCTTGCCTTACAATGGAGTCTGAAGCATTTTTGCCGTTATCGATCAGCTCACTTGCAAATCCGGAGAACTGAAAGCGCAGATTACGAACCATTCTTAATGTATAGTAGTCCACAAAAACATCAGGGTCCTGCATATTTCCGAAGGAAAAGTTGGTCATGAAATTATCATAGGTCTTTGTTTCG
>JAAZYJ010000296.1 GCA_014239715.1 Flavobacteriales bacterium | reverse complement strand
TATTTTTCTGCCATCTTCATTCCCAGCATAGCGTGAGGTTTTTCCGGTTCATCCTCCGGTACTTTGCCAATATCATGCAACAACCCGGCGCGCTTTGCGAATTTCGGATTCAGCCCGAGCTCAGAAGCCATTGTTGCACTCAGGTTCGCAACTTCACGAGAATGCTGCAACAAATTCTGACCATAGGATGATCGGTATTTCATCCTCCCCACCATTTTCATCAGCTGCGGATGCAACCCGTGAATGCCCAGATCGATGCACGTTCTCTTTCCTATCTCAATGATCTCCTCTTCAATGGACTTCCTTGTCTTGGCAACAATTTCTTCGATTCGGGCGGGATGTATTCTGCCGTCCGAAACCAGCTGATGCAAAGCAAGTCTTGCTATTTCTCTTCTTATCGGGTCAAAACAAGACAGGATGATCGCTTCCGGGGTATCATCAACGATCACTTCTACGCCCGTGGCAGCTTCAATCGCTCTTATATTACGTCCTTCTCTCCCTATGATCCTTCCCTTTATTTCATCCGAATCGATATTGAATATCGAAACCGAATTTTCTACAGCCTGTTCAGTTGCCACCCGTTGGATGGTTTGAATCACAATTTTTTTGGCTTCTTTAGAGGCATTCATCTTCGCCTCATCCATGATGTCCTTAACATGAGCCATTGCATCAGTTTTTGCTTCATCTTTAAGTGTCGACATCATTTTTTCTTTGGCTTCTTCCTTGGAAAAGCCAGAGATCAGCTCAAGCTGATTTACATATTGTTCGGACAATGTACCGAGATCTTCCTGTTTCTTAGTAAGCGCATTGAGCTGGTCGTCCACCTGGCTCTGCAAAGCCTCCAGATTTTTTTCTTTGACCCTGCTCTCTTCTATCTGCTTGGATAACGTCTTTTCTTTGGAGCTGCAGCTGTCTGTCCGGCTCTGAAGTTTTCTGTTTTCTTCATTCACCTTACGCTCATGATCCTGTTTAAGCTGATGAAATTTCTCTTTAGCCTGAAGGATCTTATCCTTCTTAATTGCCTGACCTTCCTTTGTGGCTTCTGCTATCAACGTATTTTTTCGCGTCTTCATCATGCGATCCAATACAATGAACATAAGCACCGCCCCAATTACTAGACCACTAATGGCTCCAAATACAATACTGGTAATTTCCATCTGTTTCGTTTAAAAGAGATGGCAAGAGTCGGTTATTGCTCCAAATAGGACTTCAGTCTATCATTGACCTCATTAAAAGCATTTTCTAATTTATCTGCGTCGACAGAGCTATCTAAAAGATCATTTTGTGTTGAGAATTGCAGCGCCGTCATAGCCAACAGGTCCTGTGTGTCCTTTACTGCGTAATTATCCTGTAAATTCTTAATGTTATCGTTAATCTCCGATACCGCCTTTCGGATCTTTTCCTCTTCACTTCGTTCAATGGTAAGAGGATAAGTTCTGCCAGCAATCGTAACTTTTATAGATAGTTCGCTCATTTCTATTTGTTAAGCAGAGAGATGCATTTATCGATCTCTCTAACCAATTCGTTGATCTTAAGCTTAGCATCCGTTGTTTTACCGTCTGATACAGCTAAAGATTTTGCCATCTTCAACATTTCAATTGTTCCGTGCAATTCCTTGATCTCTCCTTGTTGCTCACTAATCGTTTTCTCCAGAATACCGTTCGCCTCTTTCAGCGAGACATTTCTGCCCCGCAAATCATCACAAATTCCAATTACCCTTTCGATATTGGCTTTTACTTCCTCTACAACTAATGGTGAGCTCATAAGGTATGCACGTTTCAACTACTACAAAAATAAGATTGAATTAATAGCAACCAAATTTTTAGCCGAAGGATTGTTAAAATCTTTATCATCTACCATAACAAATGCATTTTCACTTCTGTTATTTTCGAAATAAATTTTATGACAATGCCTATACTGCTCATGTCAGGATCCTTCCGATGGATTGTTTTGATGTTTTGTTGCATGATGATCTGCCCACACCACTTTTCACAAGTTGACTATGCAAAAACAAAATATGGACCGCCAATGGAGATCCCATTGGTTCTTGCTGGCAATTTTGCAGAGCTGCGATCCAACCATTTCCATACGGGTCTGGACATAAAGACCAACAACACGGAGGGATATAAACTACTATCCGTTGAAGACGGGTACATTTCAAGGATCAATGTGTCACATTGGGGTTACGGCCTCTGCATATACATAAAGCATCCTGACGGATACACTTCCGTTTATGCACACTGCAGTGCCTTTACAAAAGATGTGGAAGCGTTTGTCAGAAAAGCACAGCGTAAAAAGCAACGAGAAACCATTACCCTTTATCCGGGTGCTGAACAATTTCCGGTTAAAAAAGGGACCGTCATTGGTTATTCGGGAAACTCCGGCAGCTCAGTAGCTCCTCACTTGCATTTTGAGATCAGAGATTCGAAAACCGAAGAACCGATCAATCCACTACTCTTTGGTTTTGATATAAAAGACGACATTCCTCCTTCAATATTTGGTGTGAAACTGTACAGCTTTGAAGGAGCTAGCATTTCCGGCAACAATAAGGACAAGATCTTTACGGCATCAAAAATAGCAGGCAGCTATACACTGAATTCAGGAAAGCCCATACCAGTAAATGGTAAGCTGGGCCTGGCCATCAACACAATAGATAAGCTGAACATTGCTAACAATAAATGCGGCGTATATTCAATCGACCTATACATTGACAATGAACTGGTGTTTCAGCACAAATTGGAAAAGCTGAGCTTTTACACCAATCGGTACATCAATGCCCATATGGATTATTTGCAATACCGTTACGGGAAAAAGAGCTTCCATAAATCTTTTCTAAGTGAAAACAACAAACTGAAAATTTACGGAGAGGTTAAAGAAAATGGAATTATTTCTATTTCAGACAATAAATTACATAAGGTGAAATATGTTGTCAAAGATGTATATGGCAACCAAGCAACGCTGAACTTCAATCTTCAAGGCAACCCAAAATTGAAAATAGTAAAAGCTGCAAAGAATGGGGAATATCAATTTGATGCTTCAAGCGAGAACAAACTCGTTACGGATAGTTTCGAAGCACATTTCAAAAAAGAAACGCTGTATGAAGACGCATCTGTCGAGTTCCGGGAGCTGTCAACCAAAAACCCATCATATTTATCTTCCATCTTTGACTTTAACACAGATTCTGTCCCCTTGCAAAAGTACTTTGTTCTGAAGATGAAGCTGACTAACGTTCGTCCGGAACACCAGAGCAAAGTGCTGATCGCGGAGGTAAGTAGTAATCTGAAGAGGTTGTCGGCAAAAGGCGGCCAATTTGAAAAGGGGTGGGTTACCGGCAAAGTGAGGTCTTTCGGAAACTACACACTTGCTATTGACACAACAAAACCAAAGATAGTGGGGCTGAATCTATCCAACAACAAATACAAATCCGTGAAAAAGTTACGTTTCAGGATTTCGGATGACCTGTCCGGAATTGAATCATACAAGGCGTTTATTGACAACAAATGGTATCACTCCTACTACACGCCAAGATCTAACTTATTGGTAATTCCCTTTGATCAATACAACAGCATTTCCAAAGGAAAGCATAAGCTGGTTGTTGAGGTGGCCGATGAACGAAAGAACAAGAACCGCTACGAAACGGAGATCGAATTTTGATAGACAAACTACTATTCAAGAAATCTTAATTGAAACTTATGTTAAAATTCTGTTTTGACATACTAACTGAACGACAACTGAGTTTTAAATTTGTACTTTTGGGAATTGCTTAAAACCAGCACATATTTCGCCATTATATTGGCAGTTTTCACCTTTTCGGAACAATCGGTAGCACAAACTGTAATCCAAGAGGGGCCCGACACGATCAGATACATCCAATTTTCAGGGTTTGTGATCGATTCTGACAGCTTGATTCCTGTTCCTTATGCGGGTGTTTATAACACCACAAAAAAATCCGGTCGATTAGCCGACCTATACGGTTACTTCTCCATCGTAGCAGCACCAGGTGACAGGATCCGTTTTACAAGCGTAAGCTACAAAGACTCTTACCTTAACATCCCGGATACGATTACAAATGACAAGTACACGATGTATTTTATGATGGAGACAGACACCTTTCTTCTTCAACCTGTCTATATCTATCCATGGCCCAGCAAAGAAGAATTTGCTCAGGCATTTCTTGAATTTGATATTCCGGATGACGATCTGGAGCGCGCAAAAAAGAATCTGGAACAGGCAGACATGCGTGACCGAATGCTAGGTACACCGGGAGATGGAGGAGTTAACTTTAAATGGGCCATGGCACAGCACCAACAAAAACTCTATTATTCCGGACAGGCACCACCTATAAGTCTGATGAACCCTATAGCCTGGTCTAAATTCATTCAGGCCTGGAAAAATGGTGATTTCAAGCGTAAAAAAGAGGATTAGCACATACAATATTTTCTGATTACAACGGTTCTATTGGTGCGAAATCAGTTACTTTTGGGCTGCTCTTTAATGAAAGCAATACTTAACATAGTTTTACTTACTTGCACTTTAACCGGAATTTCATTCGGTCAGACCTCGATCTTGAAAGGGAAAGTGACTCACGGAACCTCTCCTATTCTAGATGCTGAGATCATCATTGAATCCATCAATTTAAGTGCTTATGTGGACGTAAACGGCAACTTCAATCTGGTTGTTCCTTCAAACCAGGATCTATCGGTTAAGATCATAGCGGAAGGATATCAGGACTATGAAAGGGTATTTAATCTAGAGCCAGACGAAGTAATAAAGCTGCGCATTAAATTGGATGAGGAATTAGGTACTGTTTACATTGATACTGTACTAAAAGAGCCGGGTTTAGATACACTTCCAATACTGAAACCAGGGTCCTTAACTTCTCCAATGGGTAATTTTGAGGATATGCTCAAAACGGGCGGTATCGGGGTCAGCTCTTCCAATGAGCTGAGTTCAGGATACAATGTTCGTGGCGGTAATTTTGACGAAAACCTTGTATATGTAAATGATGTTGAAATTTATCGCCCATTTCTAGCCCGTTCCGGCCAACAAGAGGGACTTAGCTTTGTTAATCCAAGTATGATCAGCAACATCCGATTTTCAGCTGGCGGATTTGAAGCCCGTTATGGAGATAAAATGTCGTCCGTTCTGGACATTACTTACAAGCGACCCATCAAATTTGGAGGCGTCTTCAGTGCAAGTCTGCTTGGTGCTGATGTTCAATTTGGAAATGAATCAAAAAATCACCTGTGGTCCTACAATACAGGAATACGATACCGTTCCAACGGATATCTTTTTAATGCATTACCAACTAAAGGGCAATACCGTCCTGTGTTTACAGATATCCAAACCCGAATAACCTATTCCAGAGGCGACTGGGAGCATTCCTTTATGGGGTATAGTGCCATGAACAAATACCGAGTTGTACCGGAAAATGCTGAATCAGAATTCGGAACGGTAAATGAAGCGTTGCGATTACGTGTGTTTTTTGAAGGTCAGGAGATCAGTCAATTCAACACCTACCTTGGAGCATTCCGAAGCCGGTATGTTTCGCCAAATGACCGGACGAAGCTTCGATTCATCGGCTCCGTGTTCCAAACAATTGAATCTGAAAATTTTGACATTCTCGGACAATATTTTTTGGACGAGCTGGAAAAAGACATTAGCTCAGATGACTTTGGAGAAAG
>JAAZYJ010000042.1 GCA_014239715.1 Flavobacteriales bacterium | reverse complement strand
CAAAAAGCCACCACTTTTTATCTGCCGGATCTACTAAGGCTAAAGAGACCACAAATTTAGATAAGCTATCAAACCGGTGCGCATTAACGCAACATGTTTTCTCGCATCCAATATGAGGATAACCCCCATCCTGAGCAACACCTAGTACGATAACATGTGGAACTCTGCCCTCTTCCTGTCCATGCAGAGTCTGTACAAAAACAGTTTGTATAAACAATACAGTTACCAAAACTGAAGGTATTAGTAAATAACATCTTGCCATACCATACCTATTTGAACCACATTCCATTTACCCAATTTCCCGTAATTTATGAATTGTTAGGGAAATGTTCGGTCTATAAAACAAGAATCCGATTTCAGCTGTATATTGGCTTTCTTTTTAAATTCAATAACCGTATTTTACGCTCAACCATAATTAAGCAACTGTGTAATGAGGTGTTTAGGAATCTTTTTTGTGTTAGTAATTAATTCGTCATTGTATAGCCAGACTTTGATCTGGAGCGAACACGTGGATACATCGACAACTTTTTCTTCACCGAGACCTGTCAACCTTAATGGGGACAACGTGCTTGATATTGTAATTGGTGGTGGTTTGGATGGCAGCCCCGAATCAAGAGGTGTTGTTGCTTTAGACGGCGCCACGGGTAACTTATTATGGAGTTTCCCAACCGAAGAAGAGATATTTGGAAGCGCAAAGTTCCTTGATATTACGGGCGATAACATTAAAGATATTTTCATTGGTGGGCGTTACGCAGAGTTTTATGCGATAGATGGTGCTACCGGGGCCATGATCTGGGAATTTTTTCCTCACCCGGTAGCAGAGGCCTTAGATAGCGGGTGGTTCAACTTCTATTCTCCGCAATTTGTTCCTGATCAAAACGCCGATGGTGTTGAAGATATCCTGGTGGCGAATGGAGGCAATCATACTTTGCCATCCTTTGACACTTTAAGAGAACCGGGTATGCTACTCGTTCTGGACGCCATGACCGGAAGTATACTTGCAAAAGACACGATGCCCGACGGGGAAGAGACGTACTGTTCGGCCATTCCGGCTGACATAAGCGGAACGGGAAGTATTAGTATTTTTTATGGCTCGGGCGGAGAAGACGATGGCGGTAACTTCTACATGACCAATTTGGTTGACCTCATGTCCAACGACCTTAGTGGTTCGGTCGTTCTAGCATCTGATCCTGACAAGGGTTTCATCGCCCCACCTAGCCTAGCGGATCTTAATTTTGACGGAACTCTGGACATTATCAATCAGGGATACAACGGAACGATCAGGGCCTTTGACGGTAGCACACTTAATTTGTTTTGGGAAGTTGTGAACTCAGGAACAGAATCTAGTGCCGCTCCAATAATTGGTGATTTTATAGGAAATACAACTCCTGACGTATTTGCCGTTCTGGCAAAAGGTTCAGCTCCTTCCTTTTTTGACCACTACCAGGTAATGATCGATGGGGAAACAGGAATGATAGCATGGAAGGATAGTATCTCTGACATGCACTATGCTTCAGCAAATGCACTAGACCTTGATCTGAACGGCAGAGATGAAGTGATCGTTTCATTGAACAATCATACCGGAACCCACTATGAACATGAGCTGTTAAGCATTGATTTTCAGGCCAATACTGTTTCGCCGATTTACATCCCACAAGCGGGGGTGAATATCGCGTCAACACCCCTTCTATGCGATCTGGACAGCAATGGACTTGTAGACTTTGTCTATGCTTTCAGAGCCGATAGTATTAATCCAATGAGCCCGAATGGGTTTAAGGTAAATCGATTAGAGACCACGTATACAATACCCGGTGTAGGGATTGCATGGGGAGGATATATGGGAACTGACCACGATGGACAATACACCATGTTGGGCTCAAATTGTGGGACTACAAACCCTAATTTGTTCTTTGCTAATGTGACTTGCAACGATTTCGATGATGGCATTGCCTACGTGAACCCGGTTGGCGGAATTGAGCCGTACAATTACAACTGGTCTACTGGTGAAATTTCCGATTCAATAGGTCAGCTAGAACCTGGCTCATATAACGTCTTGGTCGTTGATTCAGTTGGTTGTTATGGGATGCAATCATTCACTATTTCAGACCCGTATGTAATTAGCTTTAGTGGGATTCCACCTTTGGTTTGCATAGGCGACAGCACTTCACAGGTTTCTGTTAACTCCTCGGGATGCCCGTGTATGTTCAGCACTTGTGTTTTTGACTGGAGCAACGGAGACTCAACAAAATTGGCTACCGGACTTTGGGCGGGATGGCATTCAGTAACCATTACGCACATGGACGGGTGCGTTACAGTGGATTCTGTTTTTGTGCCGGATCCGGCACCTGTGCTGGACTCTGCAGTAGTTTCCAATGTTAGCTGTGTGAATTACGGAATTTGGGATGGCAGCATAATGCTGTACCTGAACGATAGCAACAATACACAGATCTCTTGGAACATAGCCTCTGACTCTGCTTATATAGACAGCTTGTCAGACGCCACTTATTTCGTTGAGTTGACCGATACAGTGAGAGGATGTGCTGAATTGGATACGTTCGTGGTCAATGCGCCTGACAGTCTGCTTTTCACCTTTACCCAGACTAATTTTATCTGCTACAAAGATTCTAATAGTAGTATTGAGCTTTCGGTTTACGGTGGAACTTCGCCCTATTCTTACGATTGGAATAGCGGAGACTCTTTGAGCAATTTGCTTTACCCGCCTACCGGAAACTATCAAGCATTGATAACCGACTCAATGGGCTGTGCTGTAGAAACGCCCCTGATAACCATTACATCGCCCCCTGAAATCCTGAATACTTTTACGATTGTCCAGGACACGCTAGGCAATTGTCAGGGAGCGGCAGTTGCGAATCCTATTGGCGGAGTCCATCCCTATGACATTAGCTGGTCTCCGGGGTCGGACACGACCTTTATCATCGACAGCCTATGTGCCGGAACTTACATTGTTACCATTACTGACACTAGCGGGTGCCAACTTCTTGATACCGTGGAGATCAATTCTTTGGTTTCTTTGAAGGAAGATGGGTTCAACAACATTTATATCTATCCGAATCCGGCCAGAGATTATCTGATTGTTGAATGTAAAGAAATCCGCTATACTTCTCTGGAGTTGTATAACGTCTTCGGAAAGCTGCTTATGAGAGAGGCTTTGCGCGAGAACAGAACAGAACTTGAAATCCAAGATTACGCTACAGGCAATTACATTGTTGTGTTGAAAGCTGATCATAAAGCTCCGGCTGCGATAAGACTTCTTATTGAATAGAAAATGTTCGGCAACTATTTGGTGGCTACAAATGGGGCTCTTGACTCCCAAAATTTGTTATCCAAACAGTCGAGAATGAAATTTGCCAGCTGCTCCTTGTCAACTGATAATGAATGTAGCTTGTCATTGTCCGCCATGAATTGACCCTTTTTATGTTTTCTGACAAATCCGGGCCGTACAGTAGTCCAGTTCAAATTGCTTGAGGACAGTAGATCCAATTCAATATCTTTCGTTTTAAGCGCTTTATTTATAAGTAAGCCGGCTATAGCTCTGATCATTGCCTTTTTCCTCATAAATGCTTCGTTTGACAATTTTACCGAAGCCCCCGCTATATTGATGACCCTGTTTATATCTTGCTCCTGCATGACCTTGATCAGCTTACGCATTCCGGAAGTATAATCTTCCATCTCAAATTTTCCGGATAAAGGTGGTCCGGCTAAGGATACTACCGCATTCGTGCCGGCAACAAGGCTGCTCAGGTCCGATTCATTGAAAAGTGATCCTTTAAGTATTTCGATCTTGCCATCATAGATTTGCAGTTTCTCAGAAGATCTGGTAAGCGCTTTTATGCGTATTCCACGTTTTAATGCGCATTCGATAAAGGTCTGCCCGATGTACCCTGAGCCGCCTAATATAGCAATGTGGTTAATTTTTCTGTTCACGAACTTGGTGTTAGCCTATTTAAAAAAACAGGTTTCAAATTTAGTTACAAATTACCACTTTCGATCTCGAAGCCCTCTCCTACTACTTTAAAAGCAGTTCGACGATTTCGCTGATGTAATGTTTTTTTCTTCTGAGCAGAAGGTATGCTGTTGATGTACTCCTCAGAAAGGTAGATCCTGTTGCCTGTCAGATCCAGCACAGGATCTTTATTGTCATCCATCAGGTGAGTTGGTTTTGATTCCCCATAGCCTTTGGCAATTAATCTTTTCGAAGGAATCCCTTTCAGAATGAGATAATCTACACATGATTTAGCTCTCCTCTTAGACAGGTCCATGTTGTACTCATTGTTCCCTCGATTATCAGTGTGAGAATTTATCTGAACTACCAGGTTGCTGTTTAGCTGAAGGAATTCAACCAGGGTGTCCAATATTTCTTTTGACTTAGACCTCAATCGATCAGAATCAAAATCGTATTCGATTCCCTCAATTGCAATCTCATCGCCGGGTATCCTCCTCAGGAAGAAATCCTGAACCAATACAGTAGTCTCTGTTATGTTCTTTGTGGTCTGGCTGGCTGCATCAGCAAAATATCCTTTTTTCGTTGCCTTCATGAATATCTCCACATCCTGCTCAAGCTCAGTTTCGTAAAATCCCTCCTCATCAGTAGTCACATTGATCGGATCAAGCTGGTAGGTAACGTCACGAATTTCGATAGTTGCGTTTCTTAGAGGATCTTCGGTTTCATCATCGAAAACAAAACCTTCTATAGAAATTCTAATTGGAGCATTGGTGATCTGATATATGTCATAGCAATGTCCGCCATCACACGGTTCCCTGTCACTTGACAACCAACCCGTTTTCAGAAATTTATCCCAAACCATATAAGCATCATCCTTACTCGAATTTATGGGCTGACCTAAATTTTGTGGATTGCCGAAATAATCTGCGTCTCGATCAAATGAGCTCTTGAACACATCGAGACCTCCAATTGATCGGTGGCCGTCGGAGCTAAAAAAAAGTGTTCCCGTAGCCTCATGGAAAAATGGAGTAACCTCGTCAAACTCGGAATTGACAGGAGCTTCCAGGTTTTGAGCCTCTCCCATTGTCTTACCGTTTGGTGTAATACGAATACGCCACAAGTCCATGCCCCCTTCACCACCCGGCCGATCGCTGGAGAAATAGAGCCATTTGCCATCCATCGTAACAAATGGATTAATGCTTTTATAGCCTTCCAGATTAACAGTCGTATCCAACATGTATGATTCGAAGAATTTCATATCCAGCATGCGAGCTGCATGTATATGTTTGGCATTTCGATCGGTGTTACTCCATTTCGTGAAGAAAATTGTACCTCCATTATTAAAACATCCTGATGCCTCGTGCTTTGAAGAGTTAAGAGGTCTTCCAAAATTATGTGCCTTACCCCATTTCTCAGCTTCAATTCGTTCTGTCCAATATAGATCACATAAGTACTTCGATTCCTGCTTAGCCGGATCAACCACTACACCTTTTTCGCGAGCGCTGGCAAATACCAGCTTCTCCTCTGAACCCCAGAACATCACCCCAAAAGACGAGCTGCCTTTGTTAAATACTGCAGTGTCAGCAAGCTTAACGATCACCTCCTGTTTTACATTTCCCGGATTCATAGCGTAGTGACATCCGGACATGTCAAGCTGGGCCTTCTTAACAAGAAGATCGGATTTCTGTTCCGACCTCAGGTATTTTTCATAAGCATTCAGAGCAGCTTCATATTCTTTTACCTGCATCAAAGAATTTGCATAGTAATACTGATCGTCACTATATACTCCCTTTTCGGCCGTTAGCTTGAAATGCTCCGCAGCCCTCCTATAATCAAATATCTCTCGAAAACACATCGCAATCTGATGGTTCGCGTAATCCACGGCAGCAACATTCTTAGATGAAGTAACTTTGTTTGAGTCTTTTTTGATCTTCTGATTAGACAATACTGCCTCATAAGGCAGCAATTTGAATTTCAAAGCTGTTGTGTCATCCAGGGCAAGCTGATAATACTTCAATGCTGATGCAAAATCACTTTGGCCAAAGAATTCATCCGCATGATACAGCCACACTTTTTTAGATTGGGCCAATCCAGCATTGGCAATCAATACCACAAAAAGAACTAAAACACAACAACGAGACCTTCTCATAGCTTCGGACAGATTTTTTTGTTTTTCGATTGAGGCTTTTGTTTCATGTACGTAAATGAAATTTCAAAACCTCCCCTTCCCGTAGAAGCCGGGGCCAAAGACGACATGTTTACATCGTAGCCGATCTTGGCAATGTAATTCGATTTTCTGGCTCCTAAATAGAAGATCATGGCGTCCATGCTGCGGTAATTGACTCCGGTAAGCAGGTACATCTCAGCAGATTTCATATACATACCCGCATCGATTGCGATCGTCAGCTCATTGAATTCTTGCTGCTT
>JAAZYJ010000143.1 GCA_014239715.1 Flavobacteriales bacterium | reverse complement strand
TTCCAAGCTGAATGTCGCGAGTTCGAATCTCGTCTCCCGCTCTAAGAACAGGAAGAAGAAGCCCAAGTTTCTTCTTTTCGTTTGTTACAACGGTTGAAAATTTAAAGCCGATGTAGCTCAGGGGTAGAGCGCTTCCTTGGTAAGGAAGAGGTCACGGGTTCAATTCCCGTCATTGGCTCTTTGAAGGAATTTAGCGGAGTGGAAAAAGTAATGATTCCACCCCGAGGAATAAAATAAGTTGGAGGATTGAAATACAATTCGAAAACAAAGTGGGGGTCTTAATTGACTCTTTTTATAGTAAGAATTAATAATAAATATAAAATAAATTAAACATCTAAGGATATGGCTAAGGCGAATTTCGAAAGAACAAAACCGCACGTAAATATCGGTACTATTGGTCACGTTGACCACGGTAAAACTACCCTTACTGCGGCAATTTCAAAGGTATTGTCAGATGCGGGACTTGCTGAAAAGCAAGATTTCGATCAAATCGATAATGCTCCCGAAGAAAAAGAAAGAGGTATTACTATCAATACCGCACACATTGAGTATGAAACTGCAGCAAGGCACTACGCTCACGTAGATTGTCCGGGTCACGCGGATTACGTTAAAAACATGGTTACGGGTGCTGCTCAGATGGATGGTGCAATTTTAGTTTGTGCTGCAACTGACGGTCCGATGCCACAAACCAGAGAGCACATTCTTTTGTCAAAGCAGGTGAATGTACCAAGAGTTGTGGTTTTTATGAATAAGGTCGATATGGTCGATGATCCGGAACTACTTGAATTAGTAGAAATGGAATTGGGCGAGCTGTTGGAATCTTATGGTTATAACGATACTCCGATTCTACAGGGATCTGCTCTAGGTGCTTTGAACGGGGAGCAAAATTGGGTTGATTCTGTAATGGAATTGATGAATCAGGTTGATAGCTGGATCGAAACTCCTGAGAGAGATACTGAAAAGCCGTTCTTGATGTCAGTTGAAGATGTTTTCTCTATCACCGGTAGAGGTACTGTTGCAACTGGTGCGATCGAAACTGGGATCATCAACACTGGAGATTCTGTAGATATCGTTGGTCTTCAAGACGCGAAATTGACTTCCACGGTTACGGGTGTCGAGATGTTTAGGAAAATTCTAGACGAAGGTAGAGCAGGAGAAAACGTTGGTCTTCTTTTAAGAGGAGTTGAAAAAACAGACATTAAAAGAGGTATGGTGATTGCTGCCCCTGGCTCAATTACACCGCACAAAAAATTCAAAGCTGAGGTTTATATCCTTAAGAAAGAAGAGGGTGGAAGACACACTCCATTTCACAACAAGTATAGACCACAGTTTTATTTGAGAACATTGGACGTTACAGGTACTATTGAGCTGGAGGCTGGTAGAGAAATGGTAATGCCTGGTGATAACGTTACAATTACAGTAGAACTGATTACTCCGGTAGCTATGGACAAAGGACTAAGGTTTGCGATCAGAGAAGGTGGTAGAACAGTTGGTGCTGGACAGGTTACTGAGATTATTGAGTAGCTGGTAATTGACACGAATTGACAAGAAAAGGTGGGGCATAACGGCTCACCTTTCTTGTCGTTTTACGGGTGTAGCTCAGCTGGTAGAGCAGTGGTCTCCAACACCAAAGGTCGAGAGTTCGAATCTTTCCGCCCGTGCAAAAAGGTTCTAATGACGATTGAACAAAGAAATAAATAAATAAAGTGGCGAAACTTATATCATATTTGGAAGAAACGGTAGATGAACTGCTAAACAAGGTGTCCTGGCCCACATGGAAAGAGCTCCAAACCAGTGCAATTATTGTTTTAGTAGCTTCCATTATTATTGCTTTGCTGGTTTGGATAATGGATTACACATTCGGAATAAGAGACGGGGAAGTGGTTTGGAGAGGTATCCTTGGGTTCTATTATAATTTTGTGAACCCAAAACCTATTATTTAACCTATGATGAAAATGGCTGATATAGACTTAAAATGGTATGTTGTCCGAGCCATAAGCGGTAAGGAGAAGAAGGTGAAAGATTACATTGAGCTTGAAATTGACCGCCTCGGACTGTCAGATTACGTAAAGCAAGTGCTGATCCCGACTGAAAAAGTATACCAGATCAGAAATGGCAAAAAAGTCTCTAAAGAAAGGAACTATTTTCCGGGGTATGTGCTGATAGAGGCCAGTCTCGTAGGAGAGATACCTCACGTGATAAAAGGCGTTACAAATGTTATTGGGTTTTTAGGAGCAAAAAAGGGTGGAGAACCAATGCCCCTAAGACAATCTGAAGTCAACAGAATCCTTGGTAAGGTAGATGAGTTGGCTGAAAACGATGAGGAATTGACCATCCCATTCGTTGTAGGAGAAACGGTCAAGGTCATTGATGGACCATTCAACAACTTTAACGGAGTTATTGAGGAGATCAATGAAGAAAAGAAAAAATTGAAGGTGATGGTGAAGATTTTCGGAAGAAAAACTCCACTTGAACTGAGCTACATGCAAGTAGAAAAAGAAGGCTAATAGGTAATGAGGTGGAGATGATTAATGCTTCCCATTGAAACGGAGTTACCATAATTATATATAAAAATGGCAAAAGAAGTAGCTGGATTAATAAAGTTACAAATTAGAGGTGGAGCCGCGAATCCGTCACCTCCGGTAGGGCCTGCATTAGGCGCTAAAGGGGTGAATATTATGGAGTTCTGTAAGCAGTTTAACGCTAGAACTCAGGATAATCCCGGCAAAGTGCTTCCTTGTGTCATTACTGTTTTCGCAGACAAATCTTTTGAGTTTGTTATTAAAACTCCTCCTGCAGCAGTCCAATTATTGGAAGCTGCTAAAGTAAAAAAAGGTTCGCCTGAGTCTAACCGTATCAAAGTAGCTACGGTTAACTGGAATCAAGTAAGGACAATTGCTGAAGACAAAATGCAAGATTTGAACTGTTTTACAGTCGAGTCTGCCATGAAAATGGTAGCCGGAACTGCACGTTCAATGGGTATTAATGTTAGAGGAGGGAATGCACCCGCGTAATATTCAAATTGAATAACAATGGCACTGAGTAAGAAAAGAAAAGAAGTATTGTCCAAATTTGATCAAGAGAAAGCGTACAGCTTGGATGAAGCTTCTTCAATTTTAAAGGAAGTATCGAATACCAATTTCGACGCAACGATTGATGTTGCCGTAAGATTAGGGGTTTATCCTAGAAAAGCTAACCAAATGGTTAGAGGAACAGTCTCTCTTCCACACGGAACAGGAAAAGATGTGAACGTGTTGGTGCTTTGTACGCCTGATAAAGAGGAAGAAGCTAAAAATGCTGGAGCGGATCATGTTGGTCTGGATGAATACATCAATAAGATCAAACAAGGCTGGACTGATGTCGATGTGATTATCACAATGCCTTCGGTGATGGGAAAAGTTGGTGCGTTAGGTAGAATTTTAGGGCCAAGGGGATTAATGCCTAACCCTAAGACTGGTACGGTAACAATGGATGTTGCAAAAGCAGTAAATGATGTGAAAGCAGGTAAGATCGATTTCAAAGTTGATAAATATGGAATCGTTCATGCGGCTGTTGGAAAAGCATCTTTTGAGGCTGGCAAGATCAGGGATAATGCTGATGAATTGATCAAAACACTGGTCAAATTGAAGCCTTCATCCTCGAAAGGTACCTATGTCAAAAGCATCTACTTATCCTCAACTATGAGTCCAAGTATTCAAGTGGATACAAAATTTGTAACTGTATAAATAGCTTAGTATGACTAAAGAACAAAAAAACGACGCGATTAATCAGTTATCAGAAGAGTTAGCTTCGGCTGACATATTCTACTTGGCTGATACGTCCGAACTGAATGCAGAATCTACCTCGAAATTGAGGAGAAACTGCTTCAAGCAGGACATATCGCTTAAGATCGTGAAAAATACATTGCTGCAAAAAGCAATGGAAAAGGTTGAAGAGAAAGATTTTAGTCAGCTTTATACTGTTTTGGCAGGACCAACGTCTATCATGTACTCTGATGCAGGGAATGCTCCTGCAAAAATTATAAAGGAGTTTAGAAAAAAGCATGATAAACCGATCCTGAAGGCAGCATATATTGAAGAATCAATTTATATCGGAGACGAGAACTTAAGCACTCTTTGTGACATTAAGTCGAAAGATGAGCTTATTGGAGAAGTAATTGCACTTCTACAATCTCCTGCGAAAAATGTTGTTTCTGCATTGCAGTCCGGAAAACATACAATCGCTGGCTTGGTTAAAACTTTAGCCGAAAGAGAATAATTAACAATTTAAAGTAAAACAATACACAAAATCAAATAAAATGGCAGACGTGAAAAACTTAGCAGAAGAGTTGGTTAACCTTACTGTTAAAGAAGTTAATGAGCTTGCTGAAATCCTTAAAGAAGAACATGGTATCGAACCTGCTGCTGCTGCTGCTGTAGCTGTAGCTGCTCCTGGAGCTGGTGGTGGTGATGCCGGTGGCGAAGAAAAGACAGAATTCGATGTAGTACTTACTGCCGCTGGAGGTGCAAAACTTCAAGTGGTTAAGGCTGTGAAAGAATTAACTGGACTTGGCCTTAAGGAAGCAAAGGAGATGGTTGATAATGCTCCTAGCACACTGAAAGAAGGTGTGTCTAAAGACGAAGCCGAAGGCATCAAAAAGGCTCTTGAAGAGGCTGGTGCTGAGGTAGAATTGAAGTAATATACCTTCACTCAAATTTGGTATGGACTTCCATATCTGATCTTAAAATTGATCAGTTGGAAGCCCATGCCCTTTGTCGTTTTTAGACAATTCATTTTTTTATCGAACTTCTTATTAAAACTCATTGACAATTGGCAACTACAAATAGTACAACAGGGAGAATCAATTTCGCATCAAGTAAACATCAGTTTCCGTATCCTGATTTTCTCGAAGTTCAATTAAAATCTTTCCAGGAATTTTTCCAATTGGAAACAACTCCTGAGAATAGAGAAAAGGAAGGTCTCTATAAAGTTTTTAACGAAAACTTTCCGATAACAGACACAAGAAATCAATTCGTTCTTGAATTTCTGGATTATTTCGTCGACCCACCAAGATATACCATCGAAGAGTGTATTGAGCGAGGGTTAACGTATTCTGTGCCGCTTAAAGCCAAACTAAAGCTTTATTGTACGGACCCGGAACACGAAGACTTCGAAACGATCGTTCAGGATGTTTATTTGGGAACGATTCCGTACCTGACACCAAAAGGTTCATTTGTGGTGAATGGTGCAGAAAGGGTAATTGTATCACAATTGCACAGGTCTCCCGGTGTTTTCTTTGGTCAGAGCAGACATGCCAATGGCACAAAGCTTTATTCTGCCAGAGTAATACCTTTCAAAGGGTCCTGGATTGAATTTGCAACGGATATCAATAGTGTGATGTACGCATACATCGACCGTAAGAAGAAGCTCCCCGTAACGACTTTGTTCAGAGCGATCGGATTTGAAAGTGATAAAGATATACTCGAAATATTTGACCTTGCAGACGAGATTAAGGTTACGAAAGCCGGATTGAAAAAAGTGCTTGGTAGAAAACTTGCTGCAAGAGTACTCAAATCATGGGTCGAAGATTTCGTTGATGAGGATACAGGTGAAGTTGTAACTATTGAAAGGAACGAAGTAGTTATTGACAGAGAAACGATCCTTGAAGAAACGCACATTGATGAAATCGTCGATGCCGGAGTTAAAACGATCATTCTTCATAAAGAGAATGTGAACTCTGCAGATTTTGCCATTATTTACAATACGCTGCAAAAAGATACATCAAACTCTGAAAAAGAGGCCGTAGAACACATCTATCGTCAATTAAGAAATGCCGAACCGCCCGATTTAGAAACGGCAAGAGGTGTAATCGACAAGCTTTTCTTCTCAGAGCAACGATATGATCTGGGTGAAGTTGGAAGATACAGATTAAGTAGAAAATTAGGACTTGATGAAAATGAAGATTCACGGGTTCTGACAAGAGAAGATATTATTTCAATTATTAAGTATTTAATTGAATTGGTGAATTCCAAGGCTGATATCGATGATATTGACCACCTTTCTAACAGAAGAGTAAGAACAGTTGGTGAGCAGCTGCATAGCCAGTTTTCAGTTGGTTTGGCCAGAATGGCCAGAACCATCAGAGAACGTATGAATGTAAGGGACAATGAAGTATTTACGCCGATCGATCTGATCAATGCAAAAACATTGTCTTCTGTAATTAATTCATTCTTTGGCACGAATCAGCTGTCTCAGTTCATGGATCAGACAAATCCATTGGCGGAGGTTACTCACAAAAGAAGATTGTCAGCTCTTGGACCTGGAGGACTCTCCAGAGAAAGAGCCGGATTTGAAGTAAGGGATGTACACTATACACACTATGGCCGACTTTGTACGATAGAAACCCCGGAAGGACCAAACATTGGTCTGATCTCTTCACTTTGTGTGTTTGCTAAGATCAACAGACTTTGGTTTATTGAAACGCCTTATAGAGAGGTGACCAAAGGAAAGGTGAATGTAAAAGATGCACCGATCTACCTGAGTGCGGAAGAAGAGGATGAAAGAACAATTGCTCAGGCCAATGCTCAGGTTGATGAAAATGGTAAATTCCTGACGGAAAAAGTGAAGGCCAGATTGGAAGGTGACTTTCCGGTGGTTGAACCGAAAGACATCAATTTGATGGATGTTGGAACGAACCAAATTGCTTCAATTGCTGCATCATGTATCCCTTTTCTGGAACATGATGATGCCAACAGAGCTCTTATGGGATCGAACATGCAGAGACAAGCAGTGCCTTTATTAAGGCCATCTGCACCGATTGTTGGTACTGGAATTGAAGAGCTGATCGCAAGAGACTCAAGAGTCCTTATCAATGCCGAAGGGAACGGTGTTGTTGAGTATGTTGATGCTGAAGAGATCATTATTAAGTATAAAAGATCCAAAGATGATCAGCTGGTGTCTTTCGTAGGCGATTCTAAGTCTTATAGACTGACCAAGTTTCAAAAAACGAATCAAGGGACGTGTATCAACCTGAAACCAATCGTGAAATTGGGAGAAAAGGTTGTTGCTGGACAGGTGCTATGTGAAGGTTACGCAACTGATAGAGGTGAACTGGCATTAGGGCAGAACTTGAAAGTGGCATTCATGCCTTGGAAAGGATACAACTTCGAAGATGCTATCGTGATCTCAGAAAAAGTGGTAAAAGATGACATCTTTACGTCAATTCACATAGATGAATATACACTTGAGGTTAGGGATACCAAAAGAGGGTTGGAAGAATTAACAGCAGATATTCCTAATGTTTCTGAAGAAGCGACAAAAGATCTAGATGAAAACGGAATCATCCGTGTAGGTGCTGAAATAGAAGAAGGAGATATACTGATAGGAAAGATTACTCCAAAAGGGGAAACTGATCCATCACCGGAGGAGAAACTTTTAAGGGCCATATTCGGTGACAAAGCTGGTGATGTCAAAGATGCCTCTTTGAAAGCCTCACCTTCATTGAAGGGTGTGGTTATCGATAAAAAATTGTTTTCAAGAGCAATAAAGGATAGAAAAGCGAAAGCGCAGGATAAACCGGCACTTGAACAATTGGACAAAGAGTTCGATAAGGAATCTCTTGAACTGAAAGGTGAGTTGGTAGCCAAGTTACTTGAGGTCATCGGTGTTGAAAAATCCACCGGGGTAAACAACAACTTCAAGGAAGAAATCATTAAGAAGGGCATTAAGTTTAGCACGAAAAACCTAATGGCACTTGATTATACAGTGGTTTCACCCAATAGTTGGACCAAAAGTCAGGCGACAAATGGTTTGATTAGCCGTTTGTTACACAACTACAACATTAAATATGGTGACGTATTGGGTGTATACAAGAGAAAGAAGTTTCACATTACGGTTGGCGATGAACTTCCTAATGGCATTGTGAAATTGGCTAAGGTGTACATCGCAAAAAAGAGGAAGTTAAAGGTTGGTGATAAAATGGCAGGTCGCCACGGAAATAAAGGTATTGTGGCTAAGATCGTTAGAGCTGAAGACATGCCATTCCTTGAAGACGGAACTCCGGTCGATATTGTATTGAACCCACTAGGTGTACCGTCACGTATGAACTTAGGACAGATTTACGAAACTGTTTTGGGATGGGCAGGGTTGAACTTAGGTAAAACCTACGCAACACCCATCTTTGATGGTGCATCAATTGACAGTATCAATCAAGAGACCGACGAAGCAGGTGTACCTCGATATGGGAAGACCTACCTTTATGATGGTGGAACAGGTGATAAGTTCGATCAACCTGCAACAGTAGGTGTGATATACATGATCAAATTAAGTCACATGGTTGACGATAAGATGCATGCCAGATCCATTGGACCATACTCTCTTATCACACAACAACCATTAGGTGGTAAGGCTCAATTTGGAGGTCAGCGTTTTGGAGAAATGGAAGTGTGGGCGTTAGAAGCATTCGGAGCAGCGAACATTTTACAGGAGATATTGACTGTCAAGTCGGACGATGTATTGGGCAGAGCAAAGGCTTATGAGGCGATCGTGAAAGGAGACAATCTTCCGACACCTGGCATTCCGGAATCCTTCAATGTGTTGTTACACGAATTGAATGGATTGGGACTTAATGTCACATTAGAATAATAGATCATTTTTTCCGGATCTGGTTACTTCCAGATCCGGATGTTATAATACTTGCAATATTTAAAATATGGCTTACATAAAAGAAAAAAAGCAGAACAGTAACTTCAAGACGATAACGATTTCATTGTCATCCCCTGAAATGATCCTTGAAAAATCGCATGGTGAGGTACTGAAACCCGAAACGATCAACTACAGAACATACAAGCCGGAAAGAGATGGTCTGTTTTGTGAAAGGATCTTTGGGCCTGTAAAAGATTACGAATGCCACTGTGGGAAATACAAGAGAATACGGTACAAAGGAATTGTATGTGACCGATGTGGAGTTGAAGTGACTGAGAAAAAGGTGAGAAGAGAGCGAATTGGACACATTTCACTTGTAGTTCCAGTTGCACATATATGGTACTTCAGATCGTTGCCTAATAAGATCGGTTATCTGTTAGGACTCCCTACGAAGAAACTTGACCAGATCATTTACTATGAAAGATATGTTGTAATCCAACCAGGCCCTTCAGTGAATGCCGAAGGAGAACCGAATCAGGTAATGGATTATTTGACGGAAGATGAATACTTGGATATATTGGAGGCGCTTCCAAAAGAAAATCAGTACCTCGACGATACTGATCCCGATAAGTTCATCGCCAAAATGGGTGCCGAGGCACTTCACGAGCTGCTGAAAAGACTGGATCTGGATGGACTGTCTTATGAGCTTAGACACAAAGCAAATACGGAAACTTCGCAACAAAGAAAGAACGAAGCCCTTAAGAGATTGCAGGTTGTTGAAGCAATGAGAGATTCTCAAAAAAGAATCCAAAATAATCCTGAATGGATGATCATTAAAGTAGTACCGGTTATTCCGCCGGAATTACGGCCATTGGTTCCACTTGACGGAGGAAGGTTTGCTACTTCTGACCTAAACGATTTGTACAGAAGAGTGATTATTAGAAATAATCGACTCAAAAGACTAATTGAGATCAAGGCTCCTGAAGTAATATTGAGGAATGAGAAGCGTATGCTGCAGGAAGCTGTTGATTCGCTTTTTGACAATTCCCGAAAATCTTCTGCAGTAAAAACGGAGGCTAACAGACCACTTAAATCGCTTTCTGATTCGTTGAAAGGAAAGCAAGGACGGTTCAGACAAAACCTGTTAGGGAAAAGAGTTGATTATTCAGCACGATCCGTAATTGTTGTTGGACCAACACTTAAACTGCATGAGTGTGGACTGCCCAAAGGAATGGCGGCTGAATTATACAAGCCGTTCATTATCCGAAAGATGATCGAAAGAGGCATAGTAAAAACGGTTAAATCAGCTAAGAAAATTGTTGATAGAAAAGATCCTGT
>JAAZYJ010000061.1 GCA_014239715.1 Flavobacteriales bacterium | reverse complement strand
TCTGCCAGAGCTCCAAAGGTAATACGGGAAGCATTGGCAAAAGGTGCAGACAGAGCCATCCATATTGTAGAAGAGAATCCACTGGAAACTGATCCATTGCAGATAGCAAATATATTATCTGAAAGTGTAAAATCAGAATCTTTTGACCTGATATTGTCTGGACTACAGTCTGTAGATTTGGGAATGGGACAAACAGGAGTAATCCTGGGTACGATGTTAGGAATGGCTACAGCAACATTGGTAATGTCCACGGAGATCAATGGAGATAAGATCAGGGTAAAACGGGAGCTGGAGTCCGGTTGGTTTCAGTGGGTAACGTTACCGCTTCCCGCCTGTTTGTCTATTCAATCTGGAATTAATACACCGCGATATCCGTCGCTAAAAGGGATTATGGGAGCAAAGAGAAAAGAAATTAATACTATCAACAAGGCCGATGTTCAGTTGAACGAAAGTCTTCAAAAAGTGAAGAGAATCTATAGTCTTCAGACAGATAAAAAGACGGAATTTATTGAGGGGGAATCGGACACTCAGGTTGCACGATTGATGGATATCTTGAGATCAGAAGTTAAAGTGTTAGGAGCTTAAACTATGGGAATTCTTGTTATACTAGAACAAAAAGGAAACTCTATCCATCGAATGAGCTTAGAGGCTGTAGCGGGTGCTCAGGTTATGGCGGACAAACTGAAGGTGGAGGTCTCTGTTTTACTTATGGGGGCAGATGTATCATCTAATATAGAAAAAGCTCAAGAGTTAGAAATAAAAGAAGTGATTGTAGCTCAGCATGAATTACTGAATGAATATTCCTGTGACGGCTTTTCGGAAGCGGTGAGGCAGGTCATTGAAACGGAATCTCCAGATTACGTTGTGATGGCACACACATATATGGTGAGAGATTTTTTACCAAGGGTTAGCGCTTTAACCGGTAGACCTTTTATATCAGATGTGGTTTCATTTCAGGTAATAGATGGGGAGCCAGTTTTCACGAAACAAATGTTTAATTCCAAATTAGGTTCTGATATTGTAGTAAATGGAAGTCAAGGATCTCTTATCAGTTTTCAATCAGCTGCTTATCAAGTAGATTCTGTCAGAGAGGGAAATGCTGCTGTAAGAGATATTGACATTTCGTTGGTTCCCGATCAAATTCGTTCTGAGAGTGAAGCACCGTTCCAGGAATCGTCAGGGGGAGTTGACCTGACCAGTGCGGAAGTCATTGTATCCATCGGTCGTGGAATTGGTGAAGAATCAAAAATGCCTATTGCAGAAGAATTAGCATCAGCGTTGGGAGCAGAGATAGCTGCATCAAGACCTGTAGTAGATTCCGGATGGCTGCCTTCATGCCGACAAATTGGTAGCTCAGGACAAAATGTATCACCAAAACTGTATTTTGCAATGGGAATTTCAGGGGCCATCCAACATGTTGTTGGTATGAAAGGTTCTCAAAACATTATTGCAATTAATAAGGACCCGGAGGCACCTATTTTTGAGCTAGCCGATTATGCGGTGGTGGGTGACCTTCATGAAATTGTTCCTAAGTTAGCCGAAGCAATTAGGTCGTCATAGAAATTATGAGAGAGCGGGAAGTTCTGGATGTTGATGTTCTTTTTGTGGGGGCTGGACCTGCGAGTCTCGCGGGGGCGATCCACTTAAAAAGGATTCTACGTGATTCTGGTCAGGAGGCCAGTGTGGCTGTTCTGGAAAAAGC
>JAAZYJ010000108.1 GCA_014239715.1 Flavobacteriales bacterium | reverse complement strand
GAACCTGGCATCTTATTTCTGGTTCAGTTTTTCTGGCAATTTCCTCATTTCTGGGCGATAGCCTGGAAATCGAACGATGATTATCTGAAAGCCGGGTTTAAGATGTTGCCTTTGAATGAAGGTAGGGGAAAACGGAATGCATGGCTAATCTTGTTGTTCACCATGTTCATGCTACACATTTCATTGTTGCCCTGGGCATTCGAAATGACCCACGGAATGATTACTATTCCTGTTGCTTGCGTAGCTACATTGGCGTTCATTCTACCTGCGTTCAAGTTGTACCGGACCAGTAATATGAAGGAAGCAACGAAGCTAATGTTTGTTTCATTTTTGTATCTGCCTGTTGTTCAGGTGGCCTACATATTAGATAAGATTTAAATAGTGAGTATAGATAAGTTCAAAGAAGAAATGCCTGCGGGTTTGTACGAAAAAGTGAAGGTGCAAACACTGACCATATTTTGCTTCGCTGTATTGATGTTTTTTGCGGGTTTTATCTCTGCATACATTGTACAAAGTAGTGACAAGGTC
This sequence comes from Flavobacteriales bacterium, assembly GCA_014239715.1. Next base: position 8,641 of record JAAZYJ010000108.1, on the reverse strand, counting down.
TGGGTACAAGTTGCGTTCCCGAAGGTCTTTAGCTACAGTACGATATGTGTTGTGTTAGTTTCGTTATTTCTGATTCTGGCGAAGATCTTTACGAAAAAACAAAGATCAGGACCGGTATCGGCGCTAATTATTGCAGCCATCGTTTTTGGATGTGCATTCTGTTATTTTCAGGTAAAGGGATGGGGTGAGCTGGTAAGAGGGGGTAACCTTGTTTCTGTTCATGTTATTAACCCAATAGGTCAATACGACAGTAAGTTCCATTTTGAAAAAAATGGAGAAATGATCACGCACGATGGGCAGCGGTATTTCGAAGGAGATGAATTACTGTCCGAAGAGGATGTGATCCAGCTAAAACTTTTTGCTTCCGACGTTTGTGATGGCCAACATACATTTGGACCGAAAAGAAAGGTTAAGCTAGAAGAAAACTGGTCTCCTTTTACAATTGTGTCTACAAAAGGTAGAACGGTGGAATTTATTGATGCAGTCCAATATTGGCAAGGAGGTGATACGTTGAACTTTTCGGAAAGGCAAGATCTATTCAATTTTTCTGTTGCAGTGGATCGCAATATGGAGTACTTCAAGCTGACCGGAGAGTACGGAAAAGACTTTATGATTTTATTGAATGGTGAAGGGCTGGAATATGAAAATAAGCAATTTTTTTACAAAAAGCTGGTGATGAACGATGAGATCAAAAACAACATAACAGACCCATTTTATCTTGAGGGGATTGGTTCTTGCACTTTGAAAAATGGATCGATTGTTTCGGGCAATGGTGAAACTGTAGATGTCTCAAAGGGAGTGTGGAACCTTACTAGCAAAATAGGCAAAGTACTTTTTTCGATACGCATTGATGAAGGCGTTTGGACAAGGCAAAAAAGTGAGATCAGCACAGACGATTATTCCGCGATCAAAAACAGGAGAAATTCAACCAGCTCGTACATCTGGGTGCTGACCGTTGCTCACTTTTTACACATTATAGGAGGCATTATTTATTTAATTGCCTTATTTAAACTGGCTCTAAATAAGCGTATTGTTGAGAGAAATCAGGTAAAAATAAGACTTGCTAACATTTACTGGCACGTCTTGGGAGGATTGTGGGTATTTTTGTTCTTATTTTTTCAATATTATCATTAAACTTGCAACGGATAATTTCAATTTTGCAATATGGCACAAGTAGAAGAGGTTGATAAGTCACTGGTTTGGTCAGGAGGTGGATCTCCATTCCGCCTATCGTATGGAAAACAATTCATGTGGTTCTTTCTGGTATCAGATGCCTTGACATTTGGTGGCCTGCTTACAGCTTATGGCTTTGCTCGGCATTCGGTTGATGCGTGGCCGGTGGCAGAAAAAGTTTTCCGTGCGTTACCGTTCTCCGATGGTGACTGGCCGCTTATCTATGTCGCATTAATGACCTTTATTCTGATTATTTCTTCCGTGACCATGGTGCTTGCCGTTGAAGCAGGACACAGGTTGGATAAAAAAGGAGTGACCAAGTGGCTATTAGCTACAGTTTTAGGCGGTGCCATTTTCGTGGGTTCGCAAGCTTGGGAATGGTCGCATTTTATTCATGGCTCACATCACGGAGCGGTACTCACGGAACAAGGGTGGGCTTATGTAGCTGATCTGGAATACCAGTATGAAGATAATGGACATGTTAAAATGAACGGCCACGATCCTGCAATAGAAAGTTTGAGATTGCAATTCATTGATGGGGGACAGTATGTGATGTCGGGAGCAGCAGCGTTAGAAGCTTATAACACTGCAGAGAGAAATGCAGCAGGAAAATTGATCCTGGAAAATGGGTTAGGTGTGCCCTCAAACGTTGTAGGGACAGGCGAAAATGTCACATCCCTGGATCTTGTAGTGGATGGAAACATTTACCGGGAAATGGAAGGAAATGTTGGTTCAGAGAACTGGGGCCAACTTTTAGCTCTTTATGAAGGTTCCACATCACAGATACAAGGGGCAAACCTTACTGAAAATGAATATGCACCAAATGCGCCGGCTTATGCGGATTTCTTTTTCTTCATAACCGGATTTCATGGGTTCCACGTATTTTCAGGAGTGGTCATTAACTTATTGATATTGATTCAGGTGCTTAGAGGTACTTATGACAAAAGAGGACATTTTGAAATGGTAGAAAAATCCGGATTGTACTGGCACTTTGTCGATCTGGTTTGGGTATTTGTTTTCACCTTTTTCTACCTACTTTAATATAAAGCCAATTAGATTATGATTAGAGACGATCTGTATAAAGATGCTGAGTATGCCAGGAGTGCTAACCATGACGAAGAGCATGGCATTGCAATCCGAAAAAAGATTACGAAGGTTACTATTATACTTACTATCATTACAATTGTAGAAGTAGCTGTCGGAATAGTGTTGTCCAGAACTGTACTTGGAGGTGAATCCTGGTCGTGGCTCGGCATAAAACTTTTTTACATTATCCTCACCGTTATAAAAGCAGGCTACATTGTTTTGGTATTCATGCATCTTGGTGATGAAAGAAAGAATTTCAAATGGATGATCCTTGGACCATACATCCTGTTCATTTTGTATCTCCTGTTCATTTGCATCACAGAATCCTCATATATTCTTGATGTTATGAGGGCACCATGGTAGCGCAGACAGCAAAAAAGAAAACCAAAAAATTTATTTTATTTGCCGGAATCGCAGGAATTCCGGCATTTTTTATTGTTATGCTTGCGTATTCTTCAAGTACCGTCTTTGAACAGCTACCGTATTACGGGCCGAAACAGGTTGTGGATGGAGATACGGTATACTATAAGGTCCCGGAGTTCACTTTTATTGACCACCAGGATAATGTGGTGTCCAACGAAACGCTGGCAGGAAAGATCCTATTAGTTTCAACTGCGATAGAGACCTGCCCTGAAGAATGTCCAATACAGATCAACCAGTTCTACAAATATATATATGAGAGTATTGTTGGTTCGAAGGAGACAGAAGATTTAGTAATGCTGACCCACGTAGTAGCTCAGGATTCCTCTCGACCAGATGCTAGCTTGGTAATTGATGACCTACCTTATGGTCAAGGAAATATGATCGATTTTGATCGCTGGAAATTTGTATATGGAGCGTCTAATCCGATTTACGATGTTGAAATTTCCGGTAGAGGGAATCCATACAAAGACATGCGTGATGATGTAATTGGAGGTCGTGCATCGAATTCCTTGATCTTTCTGGTCGATCATAATAGGCACATCAGAGGGTTTTTCCCTGGGATCTCTAACCCTGCTATTATGGAGGCAGAAAGACTAGCGACCCTGCTATGCATTGAAAAAAGGAGAGGTGAGAAAGAGTAGTATTTTGTTTTTATTAGGTGCAATTTTAATCCTGGGTTGTTCTGATAAAGGAACTCCAGAAACCGTCTTGCCAATCTACGGCCATAAGGACATTGATCAAAACGGCGATACAATTTATCATACTGTCGAAGATTTTGCTTTCACCAATCAGGAAGGTCAAATTATCACAAAAGAGGCAACAAATGGCCAGGTATACATTGCGGATTATTTTTTTACCCACTGTCCTACCATGTGCCCCGCGATGACCGGCCAAATGAAAAGAGTTCAGAAGGCTTTGCCTGATGTTACAATTCTGACACATACTTGCGATCCTGAACGGGACTCTGTAGGTCAGCTCAAAAAGTACATTGAAAAAAGAGACATCAATACAACCAACTGGCATTTCCTGACCGGATCTAAAATGGCGCTGTATGATCACGGTTTCTACAGCTACATGATGACCACAAACGAAGATGTGCTGGCTCCGGGCGGGTTTATGCATTCTCCTTATTTCGCTATTGTAGATCGATCTCACCGCGTAAGAGGAATGTATGATGGAACAAATACAGAACAAGTAGACCAATTAATTGTTGATGCTAAAATGCTGATCAAAAGTTATAACAATGGAAAAGATTGATAAAGAGAAAAAATACAAGAAACTGATCATTGCGCTATCGGTGATCTTACCGCTTGCAGTAGCGGCATTATTTGGGATCAAGATAGAGGGAGTCGACCTTTCAGCATTACCACCTATCTATGCAACTATCAATGGTTTAACGGCATTGGCCTTGGTAGCAGCTGTTGTCGCGATACGATCCGGGAAAAGAAAAATGCATGAAAACCTTATGAAAACGGCCATTGTTTTATCCTGTCTTTTTCTGCTGATGTATGTTGCATATCACATTACCAGCGAAACTACGGAATACGGAATAGACGGATTTTCAAAGTACATCTATTATTTTATCCTTGTATCGCACATTTGCTTGTCAATTGTTGTCATCCCCTTAGTTCTTTTTACTTACGTAAAAGGTATTTCCGGTAATTTTGATAGCCATAAAAGATTAGCTAAAATTACTTTTCCAATATGGCTGTATGTAGCAATTACAGGAGTAGTTGTATATGTTATGATCAGCCCATTTTATGGATAAAATCGTAAAAATCACTGTCAATAAAGTTGTATTGATTAGTTTTGTCCAATGAAAAAACTCATATACATTGTTGTATTGGGAATAGTGTTCTTTTCCTCAGCGGAAATTCAGGCTCAATGCGCCATGTGCAGAGAGAATGCCAAAGGCTCAGGAATGGACATTAATTCAGGGATCATTTTTTTAATGCTGATCCCGTATATTTTGCTTTTTGTACTCTTCAGAAAGAAGATCATTGCTTTCATAAAAGAGTTCAGAGGCATGCAGTGAACGTTCTTTAAAATTAACTTATTAAGAAAGGTGTAGGGATCAGGCCCGTTAACACCTTGGCAACCGCCATCTCATGCATAGATCGGAAAGGTGCCAATTCCTGTTTTATCTCAGCTGTAGTTGAGATGAATGAAAATGAGTTCGGATTGATAGACTTTTGTTACATCTCTTCTAGCTCATAGTAGAGATTTTTTTTTGCAGAAATAGTAGATTTATTGAAAAGAGCATGAGTAGATTACAAGAAGAAATAAACAAGAGAATATTGGTCCTTGATGGAGCAATGGGGACGATGATCCAGCGTCATAAATTGGAGGAGGAAGACTTCAGAAAGGGTTGGTTTGAAAACCATGATTGCCTTCTCAAAGGAAACAATGATCTGCTGTCTTTAACCCGCCCGGACATCATTAAAGAAATTCATGATCTGTACTTTGAGGCAGGAGCAGATATCGTAGAAACCAACACATTTTCCGGAACCAGTATTGCCCAGGCTGATTACCATTTGGAAAATGCCGTTGTTGACATTAACTACCACTCGGCTAAAATTGCCAGGGCTTCGGCAGATGAATTTACGGAAAAGGAACCTGACAAACCACGTTTTGTAGCTGGTTCTATGGGCCCAACTAATAGAACGGCTTCATTATCACCTGACGTGAATGACCCGGGTTATCGGGCGGTTACGTTCGACCAACTGGCAATCGCTTATAAAGAACAAGCAACGGCACTTATAAAGGGCGGTGTAGACTGTTTGCTGGTGGAAACAGTTTTCGATACGTTGAATGCTAAAGCGGCCTTGTTTGCAATTGAACAAACATATGAAGAGCTAGGCGTAAGTTTGCCTATCATGGTTTCGGGTACGATCACAGATGCATCCGGTCGTACGTTAAGCGGACAAACAACAAAGGCTTTTCTGATCTCTTTGGAACACATGCCACTATTCAGTATCGGTCTTAATTGTGCCCTTGGGGCCAAGGAGCTTCGGCCCTATCTACAGGTACTGAATAAAAATGCCAGCTTCAATGTTAGTGCGCATCCAAATGCCGGATTACCTAACGAGATGGGGGAATATGATCAAACTCCCGAAATGATGGCAGAACAGATCGAAGTATTTTTAGAAGAGAGATTGTTAAATATAGTAGGGGGCTGCTGTGGAACAACTCCCGACCACATTGCTGCAATAGCTGAGCTGGTTGCCCGGTACAATCCTAGGGAAATAGAAAATTCATTGGCGTATTAAAAAGGAGAAAATGAGCTTAAATTCGGATTATAAAGGGGAATACGTATATAAATGGAATAATCTCCCATTTATGAAGCTGAGTGGATTGGAGCCACTTGTGCTCACTCCCGATTCAAATTTCATCAATGTTGGAGAAAGGACCAATGTTACCGGTTCCAGAAAGTTTTTAAGACTAATTAAAGAAGGTGAATTTGAAGAAGCGATCTCGATCGCCCGCGATCAAGTTGAAGGTGGTGCACAGGTAATCTATGTGAACATGGATGAAGGCCTGCTGGACGGAAAAGAAAGCATGGTCAAATTTTTAAACCTAATCGCTTCCGAACCTGATATTGCAAGAGTTCCGGTGATGATCGACTCATCCAAATGGGAAATCATTGAAGCCGGGTTGAAATGTGTACAGGGAAAGGGAATTGTAAATTCCATTTCGCTCAAGGAAGGGGAAGAGGCATTTATTGATCAGGCACGGAAGATCAAGATGTACGGTGCAGCTACCATTGTAATGGCATTCGATGAAAAAGGTCAGGCAGATAATTACGAAAGAAGAATAGAGATCTGTAAACGCTCCTATGATATTTTGGTAAATAAGGTAGGGTTTCCACCTCAGGATATCATTTTTGACCCTAATATATTTCCCGTAGCTACCGGGATGGAAGAGCACAACAACAATGCGCTCGACTTTTTTCGAGCTACTCGATGGATAAGGGAAAACCTTCCGGGGGCTCATGTAAGCGGCGGAGTCAGCAATGTCTCATTTTCTTTCAGAGGCAATGTTGCAGTGCGGGAAGCCATGCATTCAGCTTTCTTGTATCATGCGATCAGGGAAGGTATGGATATGGGAATAGTCAACCCTGCTATGTTGGAAGTGTACGACAATATCCCCAAGGAACTCTTGTTACGTGTTGAGGATGTGCTATTGAACAGAAAGCTTGATTCGACTGAAAAACTGTTGGAATTTGCGGATTCTTTCAAAGGAGAAGGCAAAGAAAAAACAGTAAATCTGGAGTGGCGCGATAAATCTGTTCAGGATAGGTTAACCTATGCATTGGTAAAGGGAATGGCTGAATATGTTGAAGAGGACGTGGAAGAATGTCGACACAATTTTGACAAGCCACTTCAGGTTATTGAAGGACCTCTGATGGATGGGATGAATGTAGTTGGTGATCTGTTTGGTGCTGGTAAAATGTTTCTCCCTCAAGTTGTTAAGTCAGCAAGGGTTATGAAAAAAGCAGTGGCTTATTTGCTGCCTTTTATTGAAGCAGAAAAAGGGGGGGCTATAACTTCATCCGGAAAGATTTTACTTGCCACAGTTAAGGGTGATGTTCACGATATTGGAAAAAACATTGTAGGTGTAGTTTTAGGGTGTAACAACTACGAGATCATTGACATGGGGGTAATGGTGGCTGCAAATGACATTCTGAAAAAGGCGGCTGAAGAGGATGTAGATGTGATAGGTTTGTCTGGTTTGATAACGCCGTCTTTGGATGAAATGGTCCATGTTGCCAAAGAATTGGAAAGATCAGATTTGAATATTCCACTATTGATCGGAGGAGCAACAACATCTAGGGTACATACAGCAGTTAAGATAGAAGAGAATTATTCAGGGACAACGGTACATGTGCTGGACGCTTCACGTTCTGTTCCGGTAGTCGGAAATTTGCTCGGGAAGAAAAAAGAAAGCTATTCGCAATCGGTTAGAGATGAATACACCAAGGTCCGCGAAAACTACGACAAGAAAAAGGGACAAAAAACGTATTTGTCATATCAGGAATCAATTGAAAATAAATGGAAGATAGAATGGCAAGCGGATGATCTTTTTCGCCCGAAACACCCGGGAGTGCATCATTTTCAGGAATACGACCTGGAAGAGCTGAGGGGATACATTGACTGGACTCCGTTCTTTCAAACCTGGGAGCTGCATGGAAAATTCCCTGAAATTTTGGATGATGAAATTGTCGGTGTGGAGGCTGGAAAACTGCTGAAGGATGCAAACGACATGCTTGATTTAATTGTTAAAGAGAGCTGGCTTTCAGCAAATGCTGTGATTGGACTATGGCCTGCAAATACGATCAATGACGATGATATCGAAATTTACAATGACGAGGATCGGTCAACAGTGATCGGCACTTTCCATCAGCTAAGACAACAATTAAAGAAGGCGCCGGGTGTTCCGAACATATCCCTGGCTGATTTTATTGCCCCGAAGTCAAGCGGGCTGAAGGATTATATTGGAGGTTTTGTCGTGACTACAGGTGGAGGTATTGAAAAGCACGTTGAACGTTTTGAGGCAGACCACGATGATTACAATTCCATAATGTTAAAAGCATTGGCAGACCGACTTGCAGAAGCTTTTGCAGAACGGATGCACGAAGTTGTAAGAAAAGAGTTCTGGTGTTATGGCGAGAACGAATCACTAAGCAATTCGGAACTGATAGATGAGAGCTATCAGGGGATTCGACCGGCACCAGGATATCCGGCTTGTCCTGATCACACAGAAAAAACAACACTCTTCCGTTTGCTGGAAGCCGAGATGAATACCGGAGTTTCCCTGACAGAATCGTTGGCAATGACTCCGGCGGCATCGGTTAGCGGATGGTACTTTGCTCATCCAAAGGCCAAGTATTTCGGGCTGGGAAAGGTCAAAGAAGATCAGGTAGAAAGTTTAGCCAAAAGAAAGGGAATCGACGCCGCTG
>JAAZYJ010000007.1 GCA_014239715.1 Flavobacteriales bacterium | reverse complement strand
TAATTTACTGATTTTATTGATTTTAAAGTCTAATTCATGTTTTATAAAATATATATTTCCGTCAAATTGTGGTTGCACTCTTTGAATCTGGTGCGTAATTTAGTTTCGAGCTAGATTTATCAATAAACAGCCTATTTAGCTCGGTACTAGTTTTGAATATCAAACCCAAAATATTGTTTCTGATAGGCAGCACCTTGTTCCTGTCAGAATCTGTTTATTATTCACAAAATGTGGGAATAAACACGGATGGCTCCTCCCCTACAACAGGTGCGATATTCCACGTCAAAAGCACAAACGCTGTTCTCTTCGACAATGGTGCGCTGGGTTCGGGCACACCACTTTCACTTGGAGCGGGCACGAAATTTTTGTGGTATCCTCGAAAAGCATCCATCAGAGCCGGCCAAATATCGAATACCGAATGGGATGATGCAAATATCGGCAATCATTCTGCTGCATTTGGCCAGAACAACATAGCATCCGGAAGCCATTCGATCGCTGCAGGAGATGACAACAGAGTCTCTGGAAATTATTCAAGTGTGATTGGGTTTGAAAATGTAAATGAGGGCGATTATGCTTTTGTATCCGGTTATCAAAATGTGTTCAGCACAGGCACTGCAACCAATGGTCATTATACGGCAGTATTTGGAAGGGGTAACGAATATGCCGCGTACGACCTGATTCAAGGTTTTCAAAACACATCGGACAATAGTTATGTTACGATCAATGGTCAATTGAACGATGTAGGCGCAAGTTTCGCAACAGTGTTCGGATCATCCAATACTATAGGTAGTCAATTTGCTTTTGCCAGCGGACAAGCTCATTCAATACAAGGAACATATTCAACGGCATTCGGCCTGACGAATTCGTTAAGCGCCAATCATACTTTTGCAAGCGGTCAAGAAAATACGTTGAGCTCTGTATACAGCTTTGCAAACGGGTCGAACAACAACGTTGGGGGCGGAGGGTACAATGCCACGTTTGGAACTGCAAACACAATATCAGGAAGTGCTGCATACAGCTTTGTGAGCGGAGCGCTGAACACAGTTTCAGGAACCTCATCTGCAGCACTAGGGCTTTTCAACACGGTTTCAGGAACTTCTTCATTTGCTGCCGGGGAAACGGTAAATGTCTCTGCGCATCAGTCGATCGGACTAGGCAGGTATATAACGGTTGATGACCTTCACTCGGTAATTATAGGGACAGGAACCGGAGTAGCTTCGGCCAATCATCTGGTAGTCAACAACGGCAACACATTCGGGGTTGGATTCGACCATACCAGCCCAACATTAGAGGTGTATTGTCAACTATCAGGTACCTATGGAAAAGTAGGGCTTGCAAGAACGCCGTTAACCAATCGGCTCGAAGTGAACGGAAACGCATCAAAATCAAGTGCCGGAAGCTGGCTCGCAAACTCTGATGGAAGACTTAAGAAAGATATTAATCCTATTCATTCCAAAGATGTATTGTCCCGTATTACACAGTTGCAAGGAGTAACATACTACTGGAATGATACTGTTACTTCGTGGTCGGCAGATCGGCCACCTGAAATTCAATACGGCTTCATAGCCCAAGATTTTCAAAAAGAATTTCCCGACCTGGTATCAGAAGACGCTGAAGGCTATTTACAAATGGGGCATGGAACATTAGACCCTCTGTTCGTGGAAGCATTCAAAGCGCAGCAAGCACAGATCGAAGAACTAAAAAATGAAATTGAACAATTAAAGAACATACTTCGTGAAAAATCGGACTAACATCACTTTTGCAACAGGACTTTTCCTGTTGATCATGGCATTCTCATTGCAGGTTCATAGCCAAAACTATGGTGAATTTTGGACAGTGGAGCTGGTGGCCACTGTTCAGGATTCCCCAGAGCAGATCATTCTGTCGTGGGAAGACAATCAGCATGCCGGAGACACATACAGAGTCAGACGAAAAATAAAAGGAGCCCTGGGTTGGGGTGCCCCGATCGCAACCCTCAGTTCATCTACATTATCATATGCCGACACCAACGTTACTTCAATGGTCGCATACGAGTATGAAGTTCAAAAATTATCATCAGGCATTTTGATGGCCTGGGGATACGTGAGTGCTGGCATTAAAAGTGAGATCAAGACAGATAAAGGAGACCTACTACTGTTAATTGACAGTACATTTGTTTCCACTTTAAGTTCTGAAACCACCCTTCTTATAAAAGATCTGGAAGGTGACGGCTGGCACATCTCAACAGAGTACGTCTCAAGAACCGCCTCAGTTTCTGACGTGAAGAGCCTTATCGTTTTCCATTACAACAATTTGCCAGACCTCAACACATTGTATTTACTGGGGCACATTCCTGTCCCTTATTCCGGCAATTTAAATCCCGATGCCCACCCTGATCACGAAGGTGCCTGGCCCGCCGATGTTTTCTATGGCGACATAGATGGCGGCTGGACAGACGTCTACGTAAATAACACCATTGCTTCAGATAGTCGCAACCACAATATTCCCGGTGATGGCAAGTTCGATCAAAGCAAAGTGCCGTCAAAAATTGAGCTGGAAGTCGGAAGGGTGGATTTTGCAAATCTCCCAGCCTTTACTGATACAGAGGAAGATCTGTTGCGAAATTACCTCAAC
>JAAZYJ010000008.1 GCA_014239715.1 Flavobacteriales bacterium | reverse complement strand
CGAATTGCAGCACCGGGACCGATATAAACATCTGCACCTATAAATACATTTCCTGTAACAGCTGCAAGAGGATGAATGAAAGCAGACTCGTGAATGACAGGTTTAAAACCATTGAATTCGAATACCATTGATTTGATTTTATGCGGCAAGATAATCATCATTCCGCTTAAGAAAAAACGACATTCTATATGTACGCATATTAACCTCTATATTAACTATAAACAGACTTTAATTTATGCTTTTTAATTGTACGCATAATGAAATCAACTACTTTTTAGAAAGGCGAATTTGCCCTTATTTAGTGCCGAACAAAAAAGAAAAGCAATGAAATCCAAGAACATTATAATTATCGTTTGTCTTATCAGCACCCTCATAAATAAAACATATGGTCAAAACAACGACGGCAGCGAATCTGCAACTACTGCTGCAGTCTTAACAGTATATTCTAATTTGGACCCTGTCACCCCGGATAAAGCCGGTAGCTTGCTGAGAATTGAGCTGGTTAAAACAGGGAGATACAAAGTATTGGACAAACATGATATACTTGAAATTGGCAAGATAAAAGAGATCAACCTGGTTGATTGTTATGGCAGGAATTGCTTGAACGAAGTAGGCAAGAGCATCTCTGTTGACAAAATGTTTTCAGGCAGTATTGAGCAATTAGGCAACAAGATCGTGATCAGTCTTAAAATCCTGGATATTGCATCCGGGAATTACGACAAGACGACCATAATGGAATTTGTCGAAGCACCGATGGAAATCCAGACCATGATCCAGCTCACATTGAACACAATGCTAGGCATTGAGAACGATCAGGAAATTGTGAAGACTCTGATCTATTATCAGCAGCCACCGGAAACACCTCAAACCGACATTACCAATAATGGTCCCAGGGTCGGAGCAGCACTGGTATTAGGAGATATGGGCTCTCGCATGCAGGCACCTGTTAATGAAGGAGGCTGGGGAGCGGTTCCTGTAGTTTCACAATTTGGTTATCAAATTGAAAAAGAGTACTTAAGCGCCGGTGATTTTTACGCATTGATCGAAGGCTTATTTATAATAAGCGGGCCTGAACAACAGCTTTTCAACCCCAAGCTGATCGTCATGAATGGATTCAGAAGCGGCAATACAGGCCTAGAATTTGCTTTCGGCCCTTCATTTGGTTTTGAGAAAGAAGCAAACAGCTTCTACAACACAGCAACTTCACAGTGGCAATTAGAATCCGAATGGCTCGAAGTAGACACCAACGGGGCCCCATTAACAAATCCATATGAAATTGTCACCCGAATGGATAGTAGAGGAAAAGTGAAGCTCTCAGCAGGCTGGGTGGTAGCCGTTGGAAAAACTTTCCATTCAGGCTATCTGAACATTCCTGTAAACCTCTTTGCTTCTTTCAACAAGCATGGGTGGCAAACGGGCTTAAGCCTTGGGTTTAATCTGAAAAAAAGAAACTAGCCTTATGAGCTAAGTATGAAGGCATAACATGAAAGGAACGGTCAAGATCTGCCGGACGCATAGCGATCCCATCTAGCTATTATCTCTTCCATATCGGCAGGGAGGTCCGATTCAAATTCCATCCACTCACCGGTTCCCGGGTGCGTGAATCCCAGAGTTTTTGCATGTAACGCCTGTCTGGGTAATTCCTTAAAACAGTTTTCTATGAATTGTTTGTATTTGGAAAACGTCGTTCCTTTTATGATTCGGTCTCCACCATACTCAGGATCTCCAAAAAGTGGATGTCCGATATGCTTCATGTGAATTCTGATCTGGTGTGTCCTGCCTGTCTCCAGCTTGCATTTTACGAGTGTAACGTATCCAAATCTCTGAACGACCTCGTAGTGAGTAACCGCATGTTTTCCAAGCTCAGCATCTTCATCGAACACCTGCATTACTTTTCGGTTCTTTATTGAACGCCCCACGTTGCCGGTTACAGTTCCATTTTCTTCATCAAAATCCCCCCAAACAATCGCGTAATAATTTCTTTCTGAAGTACGATCGAAAAATTGCTTTGCAAGATGAGTCAACGCATTTTCTGTTTTGGCCACAACCATAATTCCCGTTGTATTCTTGTCAAGGCGATGGACCAACCCAGGTCTACCGGAATAATCTTTACTGGGCGGTAAGTTTTCAAAATGATGAACGAGTGCATTCACTAGCGTGCCTGAATAATTGCCATATCCCGGGTGCACCACCATCCCAGCTTGTTTATTAAGTACCAGGAGCTCATCATCTTCGTACAATATTTCCAACGGAATGTCCTCAGGTATAAGCTCGATCTCTCTTACAGGATAGGGTAAAACAATAGAAATATTATCATTTGGCCTCACCTTATAGTTCGACTTAACAGGCAGTTTGTTAACCAAAATATTTCCATTCTTAGCCGCTACCTGGAGGCGGCTCCTGGAAGTATTGGGCACACGATCCATCAGAAACTTATCAATACGAAGGGGCTCCTGACCTTTATCTGCAGTAAAGCTATGATGTTCAAACAACTCTTCCGAGTCTTGAGAGGTTGCGTCTTCCATTATTCCTTAATCACCTTAACGGTGGTAAAGTTCCCTAATTTATCTGACACTTTCAATAGATATATTCCCGATTGGAAGGAACTCAGGTCAATCATGCCACTACTGGATATCGTTTCCCGGTGCAACAACCTTCCATTGAGATCAATTAGCTCGCACTTAAAGCTACCCTCTTGTGAAAGCTCAACCCGAATAAGTGAATGCGTGGGATTCGGAAACAATCTGGCAGAAAATAATTCCTCTTCCACACCAACCCAACCTGTTGGTTGAGCAGCGCTAAACAAAGGGCGGATCATCAGCGCTCCCTGATACGATGTGTTTGCCCACGTTCCCGAAACATTGTAATAGATCTTATCCTGATGATCAATGTTCTTATCAAATCCAACGTTCAATCTACTGGTTGTGGTTTGTTTCCAACCTACGTAGTAAGTTCCAGATATCGGCACCTTTTCGCTCAGCTCGTATGTATAAAACCCATTCACACCAATATTGTACTCAGGCGTAGCCAATAATGGCTCTTCATAAATCACATTTCCGGGAGTTCCTCCAGACCCTGAATTGTCCCACACCGTAAGTATAAATGGATCAATACTCACATCATTTACGGATGGTTCAAAATGAATTTTCAGCGCATACAGAGAATCACTCATAGGAGAGCTGAACCGATATGCCAATTGAGGCTGGGTTCCCGTTATGCCATAGGCAGCCTCAGCCGTTCCATCATCATAAGAGTAGTAATTGGAGAACCTTTGCCTGAGGGAATACGTCTCATTCGATTTTGTCAGAAATACGCCTCCCGTAAAGTTGAAATCAACATCGAAAAAAGCGCTGGTATCGGATACTGTCGTGTCATAAACGAACCAAGAAGCATCTTGAAATACATCAATTGGTATTGACACCTTTTCACCCGCCGGCACCGTATATGTAGCATTATCCGCAAAAACGGTTGATAATGGAACGCCATTTTCCGACACATCATATTTGGCTGTATTTGCGGAAACTGCCAGGGTCCAGGAATTTACCAAGTCCAAATTAACAGAGTCCAACATGTTTGCTTCGGGATCAACTTTGTAATGCGTCCATGGCATTGCCGTGTATTCTTTAAGCAATGTATTAACAGGGTATTGTATTGCTATTTCCTGCAAAGTTTCATCGTTAATGGCATTTGATTTGATCTGGATAAAATCAACGTGCCAATGATCCAAACTACCATTCTGCGCACCATAATTAATAAACCTGAACTGGAAGCCTTTCCGCAAATAATTCGTTGTTATGATCTTAAGAGCAGCCCTTCTGAACGTATCCAACGGAGCTCCCTCTTTCACCCAAACTGTCGACCACTCGCTGTCTGTCGGCGACCAAAACTGCAGCACTAGAGAATCACTTGCTTCCGGTTCATTTCCTATCCCCTGTGGTTGATACCAAAAACTAAGCTCCAAAGAATCACTCGCTAACCAAGGAGTAACATCATCCTCTTTTAACGCCAGATCCAGAGGTACTGATGTGAGGTAATCGTTATCCCCAGACGATATGGTTGTAAAATCATACGGATAGCCTAAGCGGTCCAACCCATCAAATGTAGCTACCCCGTAAGACGGCGGATCGACTGCATACGTATTATTCCGATATACGTAATTGTCTATCCAGAGATAACCCGTATCCAATATTGTAGTTGCCACTTTGTACATCAAAACAGAATCTTGCTCAAAATCTGGATTCGGATCCGAAAAAGGTAGATCAGGACTCACAGCTGTATGCATCGAATCAATATAGCTCGTATTAGGCCAAAGCGTATCTAAATACATAGTTGGTGGATATGTACATATGTCATATATCTCTACTTCAACCCAAGGTATCGCCACAGTGTCGTAAACCAATGAATCTTGTCCTCCAGAATCTGTTACGATAGTAACCTCATAGTAATATGTAGTATCATCTATATACTCCATCCCCATGGTATCAGGAACTCCAGATCGATAAAGGTGGAACCAGCTTGTATCTGTGACTTGAGGGTCTCCCGGTTGTGCATTTGAAGGTTTAAATTTATTTGTAGTAAAATCGTCGAACAGTCCCTTTCCATTAGCAACTTTGACCGTATCGTATTGGTAAACAAACAACCCGTCAACATTCTTCGCCTGGTCGGCATCATGTTGCTCAATTAACACATGATTGTATTTCAAAGGTGAAAGTGCTTCTCCTTCTTCTCCTTTCTGAGCATAAAGACCAACACTTAATGTTAACACGAAAATGGAAAATAGTAGTCTCATGGATTATTGGGCAGAACTCCTGTACTATCCTGATTTGGTGGAACCTTATCACAAGTGTAGTCAACAGATGCAAATACTGTCAAATCAGACCCCTCTCTTACCATACTATTCTGCAAAGACACCGCTCCAGGCACTTGTTTATAAATTATAGCGTTCAAACTATCCGCTGATGTTTTGCAATTATCACAATGAAAATCCAAAAACAGCGAATACCCACTTAACGTAGTTCTTGCTTCTTCTATTGTGTTGCATTTCAGGTTTGGAACACCTATGCGGGCCCCTCCGGTCCCTTTTCCAACATGCAACAGTATTTCGGCACCTCTAGGCACCTTTTCACCCTGACCGATCTCCTTGCCCTTATAATATGCTCGGTATACCAGATCCCGGTACTCTCCAACTACAGGCTTAATTCTGTAATTCAACCCGTTGATCTTTAAGCTGGAGATCGAAAAATCCTTTGACAGGTCTTTAACCTTGGGCATTGTTTTGTACTCCACTCCTGACCGGATAACCATCAGATATATAGTTCGATCCGGTTTAACAAAAGACTCCGTGGTCTCAGTATGTGCTATCGGATCTTGTTTAACAACAGTTCCTTTGGCAATATTATCAGAATAGACAGAGTCGTTAATAACATATCTCAGGTTATTTTCCTGCACGAAGTCATCAAGGTCATCAACATGCATACCGTAAAAGTTGGGCACCGCAATGTTTTCACCATGAAGAGTATAATTGTCCAAATAGGCCAAAAGGCCCCAAAATGCAAATCCCGCTACAATTGCAGCCGCAGCTAAATTGATCAGAAACATTTTTGAGAAAAGAAAGCGAAAATAGGGTGCCAATCTTCTTCTGAACACGAGTATCAACAGTAAAAGAACCCCAACCGCTATGAAAATATATACCTTCATTCCTATTGAACTGAACAAAGATATAAATATTGATGTGCTAAATAATCCCTGTTAATAAGTAGTCTGCAACGGATAATAAAATATTGATTGACCAACTAAATTTGTAGGTGAACTTGAGCGTATGAAAAAGCAAATAGCAGTTATTGACGGTGGCTTTTCCGAAGAGGCGCAGATTTCATTCAAAAGTGCCGATGCCGTATTAACTAACCTTGATACAGAACGATTTATTGCGCACAGGATAATGATCGTTGATGACAGGTGGATATATGATCCGCTAGGACTGAAGCTAGAAGTTAACAAGAACGACTTTTCGGTAGAAATGAACGGAGAGAAATTGCGATTTGATTGCGCGATGATCTTAATTCATGGCACTCCGGGCGAAGATGGAAAACTTCAGGCGTATTTTGACCTTTTAGACCTGCCTTACACGACATGCGACCATTCATCATCCACACTAACATTCAACAAATATTTGTGCAACAGGGTACTTGAGTCGTACGGGTTTAAATGTGCAAAGGGTATTCTGTTACGAAAAACAACGGACTGGACAGCTTCCGACATTGTGGATGACCTTGGGCTACCTTGCTTTGTAAAACCCAACGACGGAGGTTCAAGTTTCGGAGCCACCAGAGTTACTGAAGAATCTCAGCTGGAGAAAGCCATTAGTGACGCCTTTGACCATGGAAAAGATGTTATCATTGAAGAATTCATGGAGGGCCCTGAAGTAACCAATGGTGTTTACTTCAACGGTAGTGAAGTGAAATCGCTGCCGATAACTGAAATTATTACTGAAAATGATTTTTTTGATTTCAATGCTAAATACAAGGGGGAATCTTCTGAGATCACACCCGCAAGGATCTCGCAAGAGCTTACTGCTGAAATAAAAGATATTTCTGAACGAATCTACAAATCAATGGGGCTGGCCGGAGTTTGCAGAATTGACTACATTATCAAGGATGGAGCCCCACATGTGATCGAGATCAATACTGTACCCGGTCAATCAACCGAGAGTATTGTGCCTAAAATGGCTGCGATAGAAGGTATAAGTCTCAAGGACCTTTTTTCCTGTTTAATAGATCAGGCTATCTAAACCTTCGAATTTTCCAGGAACCGGATCAGCTTTTGAACTGCCAATCCACGATGGGAGATCATATTTTTCTGGACAAGGGTCATTTCAGCGAAAGAAT
>JAAZYJ010000018.1 GCA_014239715.1 Flavobacteriales bacterium | reverse complement strand
GGTTTAACGGAGGTAATTGTATCGTTAACGACCCTCAGCTGCCGGTACTCCACCCTGCTTATGAATTTGTGGTTCGGGTTCTTTATGAATCCCAGGCTAATGCCGTAATGCTGAGCCGCTGTTGCGGGGCTCAGATTGTTTTGGCTGACCTCGACCACCTTATCGTTTCGTTGTCTGTAATAAATTTGAAATTGGTTGGAATTCGGTTGCTCAGTAACATTTGAAACATATGCTTTCCAATCGTAAAACTGATAGCTGTTCGACAGCAGAGAGTCGGATTCACCATAGTTAAACTGGTTTCGTTCGAACTCATCTATAAACCCTACTCTTAACCACCTCAGGTCTTGTGAAAGGTTGGTTTTATGGCGAAAGAAATGGGTGGTTTCAAAGCCCGATGTCTGCGTTAGAATTCCTTTGTACTGAATTTTGGTGCCTCTCTTTTTGATGTTTGCGGATACTCCATTCCTAACTCCTGAAAATTCATCCATCGAATTAAATGTGTTAAAGAAATATCGAATAGAACCAATGCCTGACTTTTTGATTCCCAGCTCGCCTTGTCCCATGATCTGGTCGCCGGTTAAATTTTTTCCAAGCAGATTCCAGTTCCGTTCGAATTCTACGAGTCTGTAACGTTCTATGCGACTGAAGTCAGCGTCGCGATATTCTGCATTTATTTTGTTGGTGAGAATCCATCCATTGGTATCTTTAGAAAGAGGCTTGCTGGTGATCCAATGCCCTTCCAGGCCGTATCCTACGTTGTCTCCCGCATCAAGTGGTGAAAACGTGTTAAGGTCTTTGTTGGTAAGGGCCCCTTCAAAGCCTAATTTTGTATTTTTTGAAAAACTGTACGTTGCCCCCAAAGTAACCATTTGCCTTTTTTGAGGAGGGACCAATAAAAGAATCGGCTCGAAATCACCGTTAAGTACTACAGTTCCGGAAATGGTGTCCGGTTTTACCCATTTATAAATGCGTCCAAAAGAGGTGAAATCTTCAAAAACATAATTCCCATTACCCTGCCCAACCTGAGTAAAACTTATTTGATAGAATGCGCTGTCCGTGTTCGTGCTGTACACGTACACATCCGGATACCCCATGCTGTCAACTTTTTTATATAGGTTCAGATCTGTCGAATAGCCTATACTGTCAATTCCTGGGCTATAGGCCAGATCGAGATTATCACCGACAGAATTCAGTATGAGCTCCTGCTCGTCGGATATAGTCTGTTGTAGCGGCTGATTTTTGCTGTCCTGTTCCGAGTAGGCGTTAAAATCAACAGCCCATTTGTTTTTCCTGTATTCTGAAGAAAGCTGGAGAAGGGAGCGCGCATAATTTTTATCTGAGTATTGAAATTCGATGATGATCCGCCTATCCTTTGTAATTAAGTTCTTAGGTGTAAAAGTCACCTCAGCGGTGTTGTAATCGATCACATAATCGTTGTTCTGTCCTCGGGTAAGTAGACGTCCGTCAATGAAAACTCGTTCTGATCCCGATAGAACAATAATGTATCTCTCATTGCTTGCCCCGATCAGTTTGTAAGGACCTTGGTTCCCTTCCTGGCCTTGTACTCGATTCCTTGAAAACTTCCCTTTTGAAAGAGCCATGCCGGTTGAGACCTTCCAGTAATTATGTTCATCATCGTCATTCATCAGGTCTGTTTTGAAAGAAACTCCTTGCACCTTTTTCTGATAGGTCAAAAAATAACTTTTAGGTCTTCTCAGCCAGAAGTCACCTGCAGTCAATTTAGATCGCGAAGTAAAAAGCTGAATAAATGCTTGGTCAAAATCTTGTAGCTGAAGAGTGTTACCTTCCGGTTGGATTGGGATATTGTCATCAGTAATGGAAGCAAGTATGCTGATCTCTTCCGACACTTTGCCGTTTAATTGTAGACTTAAGTTTGAATTGACTCCCAGATCTTGACTGTTACCAAAGCTAATTCCTCTTGAAATACTGCCTGATTTGTTCAGAGAAGAAAAACCAAAAATATCATTATTGTTGCCTTCGTTAGCCTGCCATGAATAGATGTGGTCAGGATGATCAAGGTTCGATTCGATCTTGGCAGGGTCTCTCTTTCTAAACGACTCTTCAAGGTTTATTTTAAGGCAGCGGTAACGGACATTGATTTTGACAGGCAATGAACCATGCCATATCAGATGTTTGGAGCTTGCATTATAACGGAATAAGGAATCTGGAACGGTCAGGTTGTCTTTGTTCAACTGCAGTGTACTTATTGCAACAATATTGGAATCCAAAAAGATGCTATCTGAGTTCAAAAGCACCGTCCTTGAAATCTCGTTCCATTTAACGGACTGTCCGATACAGTCTGTAATGCCGTAACTCATAAGAGCTAGGAATAAAATGGTATAATAAATTAGTGCTCGCAACGTTTACAAATCCGATGTCCCTGTAAATACGAATATATGGGTTAAATAGTATAGTTGAGCCTCCATTTATGGTAGATTTTTGCTCCTTAAATATGTCGCTATTATTGTTATATTTGCACGGTCTTAACCCAATAAGGAAAGAAGTAAATATGAAGAAATTATTGCCTATTCTAAGTATTACTGCTCTGTTATTATCTTGTGGAGGAGTTGAACCCACGAAGGAACAAGGAGGGGAAATGGTTGAATTGCAAGGCCATTACATGCATAATGGTGTCAAAGAAAAGATCTATGCTGGTGGCATGTTCAGGATGAATGAGGTAGAGGACCTTAAGAACCTTTATCCTTTAAGTCTGGTCGATGTAGTGTCACATAGAATTGCAAATCAGATATATCAGGGGCTTCTTAGGTTTGATCAAAAAACACTTGAGATACGTGAAGGAATCGCTAAAAGCTGGCGGGTAAGCTACGATGGTTTAGAATATACATTCAATTTGCGTGAGGGGGTGATGTTCCATGATGATCCATGTTTTCCTGAAGGAAAGGGCCGAGAAGTGACGGCAGAGGATGTTCGATATTGTTTCACCAAACTTTGTGAATACAACGGAAATAATAAGCTGTTTGGTATGTTTCAGGATAGGGTAATGGGCGCAACTGAATATTACGAAGCTTCTAAAGAAGGAAGCGCTGAGGGAATGTCAGTTACAGGAATAACTGTTTCCGGAGATTACGAAATTAAGATCCGTTTGGAAAAGCCATTCGCGGCATTTGATAAGGTGATTGCGCATAATTGCTGTTGGATTTTTCCAAAGGAAGCAGTAGACAAGTACGGTGATGAAATGCGAATCCATTGTGTCGGAACTGGGGCATTCAGAGTTCTGGAGGTAGAAGAAGGTAAAAAAGTGCTTTTGGAGAAGAACCCATCGTATTGGGAGAAAGATGAATTCGGAAATGACTTGCCATACTTGGATTTGGTCAAATTCACTTTTGCAAAAGAAAAAAAGACAGAATTATTGCAATTCAATAAGGGAGCGCTTGATCTGATGTTTAAATTGCCTGTAGAAGAAATGGGGACGGTCATGGGCTCAGTAGATGATGCTCAAACCGGAAAAGGAGTTAAATACCAATTCCAGTCCATTCCTGCATTAGGAACTCAATATTATGGAGTGCTTCATACGGCCGAGCATTTTGAAGATAGACGAATCAGAAAAGCGTTCAATCTAGCCATCGACAGAGATAAGCTAATTGATTATACACTTCAAGGTGAAGGCCACCCAGCCGATAACGGATTTGTACCTCAAATGGAAATTTATGATGCGTCCAAAGTGAAAGGATTTGAATTTGATGCAGAAAGAGCAAGAGAGTTAATGGCTGAAGCCGGTTATCCTGGAGGCAAAGGGTTTCCCGAGATCACCTTGTATTTCAACGTAGGTGGACAAACGAATACGATCGCGGGTCAGGCGATCCGAAATATGATCGAGGAAAACCTTGGAGTTACCTTGAAAATGGAAAGGATGCAGTTTTCAACTCTTATTGAGCAATTCACGACCGGGAGATGCGAGATGTGGAGAACAGCTTGGGTAGCAGATTATCCGGATCCTGAAAATTTCTTAAAATTATTTTATGGTAAAACTGTACCAACTGAGCCAAACGAAAGCTCATTCCCGAATGCACACCGATACAACAACCCACAGTTTGACTCGATCTTTGAATTGGCTCTTTCAGAAATGGATGAGCTGGAACGGGAGAGACTGTACCAAGCATGTGATCAGATTTTGATTGATGATGCGGCGTTTATTAGCTTGTACTATGATGAGTACATTAGACTGCTCGGTTTAAATGTTCGAAACTTCCCTCAGAATGCAATGGAATACAGGGACATGAGTCAGGTATTTCTTTCGAAAGAGAAAAAGAAATAAGAAATTACAGTGAAGTATTAAGAAGGGGCTTTGCCCCTTTTTTTTGCCCAGAGGTTTCCAGTGAACATAAATTTGTGAAAAAATGAACACACGGACCGGTTTTTGATGCGTCAAGATTGTTCAATTTTACAAAAGAGAAAAATCAATTAGAATGAATAAATTAATCTTACTGTCAAGCCTCATCCTAGTTCTGATAGGGACAGCTTGCGTTCCGGCTCGTAAATACGAGGAGCTAGAAGAAAAATACAAAAAGTCTATAGCCGACGCAGAGCTGTATAAAACCAAATCTCAGGATTGTGATGCTGAAAAACTCGAGCTGGAATCTCAGCTTAATGAGCTCAGAAAGAACCATAACATTTTGACCGATGATCTTGCCAATTTAGAACGATCTTATAAAGAAACTTTGCGACAGTACGAGGAAATCAAAGACAACCATAAAATATTAAAAGATCAATATGATGCCCTTCTGAAACTATCCGAAAGGGAAAGTCAGCTGTTAGGAAAGGAACTTGATGCCACGAGATTGGAGCTGCAAAAGAAAGAAGATGAGCTGAACCGATTAGCTGCCAAATTGAATCAGAAGGAACAACGCCTTGCTCAGGTGGAATCAGATCTTGAAGCACGAGAAAAACGGGTGAACGAGCTTGAAGAGATCATTTCAAAAAAAGATGCTGCCGCAGAGGCGCTTAGGCAAAAAATAGCCAATGCACTCCTGGGCTTTAAGGATAAAGGGCTAACGGTTGAAGAGAAGGACGGAAAAGTATACGTCAGCATGGAAGCAAAACTGTTATTTGCCTCTGGAAAAACTGACGTAGGTTCCGAAGGCAAGAAAGCCATTATACAATTAGCCAAGGCGCTGGAAGGTCAAGAAGATATTGATGTCCTTGTTGAGGGCCATACTGATACCGATGAAATGCGAGGATCCGGCCACCCCAAAGACAATTGGGAGCTTTCTGTATTAAGATCAACAGCCGTTGTGAAAATAATGACATCCAACAGCTCTATCGATCCAAAGATCCTTACGGCGGCGGGTAGGAGTAAGTTTGTGCCGGTAGGTGATGATAAATCAAAGAATAGACGTATCGAAGTGATCTTGATCCCTAAATTGACAGAGCTCTTCGAAATTATCTCAAATGATTAATTGACGCTGGCTTTTGCCTACAGTCGGATCAACAGCAGCTAGGAAAATAGCCGTTTGAATACCTCCTCGATTTTTCTTACCTGAATGATCTCTATGCTATAATCCTTCTGATTAATTCCTTTGTTATGCGCCGACAGGACAATTTGCGTATACCCTAATTTTTGAGCTTCAAAAATTCTCTGATCCAATCTGGATACAGGCCGAATTTCACCTGAAAGACCCACTTCTGCTGCTAAGCAGGTGTTTTTAGCTATCGGCCGGTCCACATTGGAAGACAATACCGCACAGACCACAGCAAGATCTATCGCGGGGTCATCTACCCTGATCCCACCTGCAATGTTTAAAAAAACATCTTTGCTCCCTAGCTTAAACCCGCACCGTTTCTCCAGAACAGCCAAGAGCATACTGAGTCTTCTGAGATCAAAACCTGTGGCTGATCGCTGAGGTGTTCCATACGCCGCGCTACTAACCAAAGCCTGAATTTCGATAAGCATAGGGCGGACACCCTCCAGCATGGACGCAATTGCAACCCCGCTCAGTGTTTCCTCCATATTACTGACCAACAGCTCACTTGGGTTGTTAACTTCTTTAAGGCCCGAGCCTTGCATTTCATAAATGCCAAGCTCATTGGTTGACCCGAACCTGTTTTTAACCGACCGGATCAATCTATAAACGTGATTTCTGTCTCCTTCAAACTGCAGAACAACATCAACCATGTGCTCCAATACTTTTGGTCCGGCCAATGTCCCGTCTTTGGTGATGTGACCAATAAGAAAAACAGGTGTGTTTGTGTTCTTAGCAAAGCTGAGAAGTTCGGAGGTGCAGGCCCTAATCTGAGAAATACTTCCCGGAGAAGAATCCAGACTGTCGGAATACAATGTTTGTATTGAATCAATAATAAGCAGATCAGGGACGATCTCTTTCAGTTGTTTGAGGATCTTACTGGTTGAAGTTTCAGCCAAGATCAAGCACTGAGGATTGTCAATGCCAATTCGATCGGCTCTCATCTTTATCTGTTGTTCGGACTCCTCTCCTGAAACATAAAGCGTGGTAAGGCTGTTTTTTTTAATGGCCACCTGCAGCATTAGAGTGGATTTACCGATGCCTGGTTCACCTCCAAAAAGTACTAGCGACCCCGGAACCAGTCCGCCGCCTAAAGTGCGATTGAGCTCTGCATCTTTGAGGTTGATCCGAGGATGAGACTCAGAATCAATAGTGTGAAGTGCCTTAGGAACTCTGTCAGTAGTAAAGCCCAAGACATCAGGTAATTTTCCTGTTGATGATTTGGATATTATTTCCTCTACGTATGTATTCCACTCATTACAGGATGGACATTTACCAATCCATTTAGGCGATTCACCACCACAGTTTTTACAGAAAAATACAGTCTTTACCTTGGCCATACTTTGAAGTTGTTCATTTTTTCTGAATGATCGCACCTAAAGTGGTACCTAACTAAAATATATGGGTAAATAAATTAGGCTATGCTTCTTTTTGAACTTCGGAAGCGGAGAATTTTACATTTATTGCAAATAACGAATAAAGTCCAAAAACAATAAGGAACGCAGTCTGTATCACCCACATTAATATTGCAAACCCCGAAGCATCAGGCGCAGAATGTTGTCCGACCTCGATCAATGCATTCGCTACGAACATAGGGTAGAAACCAATTCCGCCCGGAGTAATTGTAATTGCCACTGCGCCAACAACAAAACAAGTAAGCATGGTCTCCAGCGTCATGTCCTTTACCCCGGCCAGTCCCTGCGCGCAAACCCAGAACATGGTGACATAAGCCATCCATATGAACAATGTGTGAGCGAGATACAGCACCTTTTTCTTAAGTGTAATTACTGTCTTTATTCCGGCCCACAATCCTTTGAGCTTTACAGCGAACCATCCCCGTAATTTTTTTGAAACGATCAGGGCTACGATGCCAAGGACAAGTAATACCCCCAGAACAAAGTACAGCCAAGGAAAAGAATCACTTGCCGATTGACTTTGATTCGTAAGCTCGTTTATTTTATCTTGCCCGACCAGTATATAAGCAGTGATAGTCACTGCGGCGAGCATTACAAGATCAACCACCCGCTCGGCGACTATCGTGCCGAAAACAGTTTCAAAAGGCAAGCCTTCCTTTTTTGATAAAAAACCTGCTCTGGCGAACTCGCCTGAACGCGGAACAGTTAAATTGATGATATAACCTATCATGACCGAATGGTAGAGACTCGAAATTTTTGATTCGTAACCTAATGGTTCCAGCATATATCTCCATCTCCAGGCTCTGCTAAAATGACTTAGCCAGGCAATGAGAAGAGATAGGGCGACCCATAGATAGTTAGCAGTTGAAAAGGCTATTGGAATACCTGCTTTATCTTCTTCGGTTAGATTGGCGTAGAAATACCAAGAAAGATAGACCCCGACGCCAAGGGGAAGAACAATTTTTAAAATCTTTATTAATTTGGCCTTCAAAGCTTATGTAAGGCGATTGGTTTCTGTATCAGGAAAGATTATTGTCGGGCTAAAAGACTTGGCCTCTTCAAAATCCATATATCCGTAGCCTATAATTATAATAATGTCCCCCACT
This sequence comes from Flavobacteriales bacterium, assembly GCA_014239715.1. Next base: position 1,388 of record JAAZYJ010000018.1, on the reverse strand, counting down.
TCTGCTCTGCGCGCTGCAGGGCCATTTAAGCAAATCGTCCCTGTTCCTCTTTCTCCCTTGATCACATATGTCTCCAGCCGCTCCCCATTATTTGAGTTTACTACCTGAACGCGCTCCCCCTCGATAATATTGGATGAATCCATTAAGTCTTCATCTATGGTTATGCTTCCGATATAGTTCAGGTCGGCCTGTGTAACGGAAACACGATGTATCTTCGACTTTACCACTTGAATTTGCATGGCGCAAAAGTATTAAAATATCTCTAGGTTATCTATTAGCCTGACTTCTCCAACTTTAGCGGCAATAAAGGCTCTTGCATGCTTTGCTTCCGCCCATTCCTTAATGGGCCTTAGCTTTTCTGAATCTGCGATCACTAGATATTCGAGACTGGTTCGTTCCTTTAAAGGGCCTATGGCAAGCTCATTTATTTCCGTTGGGCTTAACTTAGGGTAATTCGATTGGATCAGCTTTAAGGTTTTTGAAAGCAAAAGCGCGGATGAAATGTCTTCAGGCGATAGTAATTGATTCCGACTGCTCATGGCCAACCCGTTTTTTTCACGAATGGTAGGGCAACCTATTATTTCAACGGGTAACTTGAAATAGTTGACCATTTGTTTAATGATTGCGTACTGCTGGTAATCTTTAAGGCCAAAGCAGGCTACATCGGGTTTTATGATCTCAAATAGACGCTTAACAACCTGTACGACACCTTCGAAATGACTGAGCCTGTGCTCACCCTCCATGAACTCATTTAAACCGTTAAAATCAAAATCGAAGGGTTCTGCGTCCCGATAAATTTCCTCTTCAGACGGAGCATATACAATATCGCAGTTTACCGCATCTAATTTTTGAATGTCCGAATCTAAACTTCTTGGATATTGTTGTAGATCTGAATTATTGCCGAATTGGGTAGGGTTAATAAAGATGCTGGCAATTGTGAAGTCGACTCTTTTCCGAGCCTCTTCCACTAATGACAGGTGCCCATTGTGCAGCGCCCCCATTGTCGGTATAAGGCCAATTGTAAGGCCTTTAGCCCTATTATTAGAGATAATACTTTGAATCTCAATATTCGAAGTTATGACCTTAATCTTCATTTGACATTTGATTTTCAAAAATTCAAACCGCCAAAACTAGCCTAATCTGTTGAAATTACGATATTTTTTCTATATTTTTGTACCCATTTTCATTTAAGGAGAATATTTATGCAACAGAAACGTGTATTATACGTCTCACAGGAAATACAGCCATTTTTGCCGGAGACAGAAATAGCCAGAACCGTAAGAAAAGCACCTCAGGGAATCAAGGAAGCAGGAAAAGAAATTAGGATTTTCATGCCCCGATTCGGATGTATCAACGAAAGAAGACATCAACTACATGAGGTGATCCGG
>JAAZYJ010000243.1 GCA_014239715.1 Flavobacteriales bacterium | reverse complement strand
AACCGAAAGATTGCAGGTCGGTTAGTTTTTTATACACCCCCGACTTGTCAATTAACGATTGATGAGTTCCTCGTTCAACAATGGTACCTTCCTGCATAACGATGATCTCATCGGCATGCTGAATGGTTGATAGTCTATGCGCAATTACCAGGGAGGTCCTGTTTTTCATCAGCTTATTCAGGGCATCTTGAACCAACTTTTCAGATTCTGTGTCAAGAGCGGAAGTGGCTTCATCCAAGATCAGTATATCCGGATTTTTCAGAATGGCCCGGGCAATGCTCAACCTTTGTCGTTGGCCCCCGGAGAGTTTACTGCCTCCATCTCCAATGCCGGTTTCATATCCATTGTCCAGCTCCATAATGAATTGATGGGCATTGGCAATCTTGGCAGCATCCATCACCTGCTCCTTGCTTGCGTTTGGCATTCCAAATGCAATGTTATTCAATACCGTGTCATTGAACAGGATCGAGTTTTGGGTAACGATGCCCATCAGATCCCTAATGTCATAGAGCTTGGCTTTTCTAATATCTATCCCGTCGATCAATATGGCGCCTTCGGTTACATCATAAAAGCGTGGTAATAGATCAGCCATGGTTGATTTTCCGGAACCACTTTGACCTACCAGCGCTATCGTTTTTTCTTTTTCTTTCGTCAGAACGATTCCCTTAAGCACATATTCAGTTTCGTATTTGAAGGATACATTCTTGTAATGGATCTCTTTGTTAAAACTATCGATCAAACTTTCTGACCCATCTTGGATCTCAACATCTGCTTCTGTAATTTCTTTTATACGGGTTAGTGCGGCCAGACCTCTCTGAGCATTGGAGTACGCGTTTGTGATACTTTTGAAGGGAGCGATCAGCTGGGACAAAAATGCGATATAAGCAATGAAGAACGAGCCGATCAGCTGCCCACCGAAAACCAGCTGCCCACCGAACCAAAGTACAGTAGCGATTAGGGCGACCCCTAAAAATTCACTTACCGGAGAGGCCAGATCTCCTTTTCGGTACATCTTTACCATAGTGGATGTATAATCTTCATTCTGTTCTTCGAATCGACGGAAGGATTTATCCTTTGCATTGAAACCTTTTATAATGCGAAGTCCTCCCAGAGTTTCCTCAAGGGTGGACATTAATTGCCCAAGTTTTGATTGGCCCTTTTCAGCACTTCGTCTAAGGCTTTTGCCAATAATACCAATCAGTAATCCGGCTATTGGAAAGAAAATTACAAGGAAAATTGTGAGCTGCGGACTCATCCAGATCAGCATGATGAAAAATGAAATGATCGTTATAGGATCTCGGAACAGAGCTTCTACAGACCGTAAGATCGACCATTCGATCTCCTTCAGATCGTTCGTTACTTTGGACATGATGTCTCCCTTTCGCTCATCAGAGTAATAGGACAATTGAATGTCAAGGATCTTGCGAAAGATGGTGTTTCTGTAATCCCGGATTATGCCATTCCTCAATACCGCAATGACGTATAATGCGATGTAGGTACACAGGTTCTTTAACAGTATGGCAATAACAATGAAGATGCAAACATAAAGCAGCACCGTTTCAGCTCCTAAGGCCTGGATCTGTTGAGCCAGATAATAAAAGCCATGCTCCTTCAGGCTGTACCCATCCGACCAAAAATCTGTATTTGGCGGTGTAGCCAGCAATTCGGTCAGCTCAGTCTCAGTTTTGAACAGGATCTCAAGAACAGGAATTAGCAATACCATTGAGAAAAGACTGAACACAACCGCTAATGCGTTGAAAAGAATATTCGTAAGCGCATAGGGCTTGTATCCTTTGATCAGCTTTATGATTCTAACAAAATCTCTCATTCAAGGGGTAAATATAGCTGAATTTGATAACGCGAATTCTTCAATTATTGTATTTGTAATGGAATTCATCACGGTGCATTTCATACCTTTGGTCGTTATGGCAAGTATCAGACAGGAGAAAATTGCAGGACTAATTCAGAAAGAGCTGAGTCAGATCTTCAGAAAAGAGGCAAGAACAATTTGTTTGGGAGCCATGGTTTCAGTAACGGTGGTAAGGATGTCGCCGGATATGGGGTTAGCGAAGGCATACCTTAGCATATTTGGTTCAGGTAGCAAGGATGACGTCTTTAAAAATATTGAGCAGAACAATAAAGTAATTCGACATGAGCTGTCAAAGAGTACAAAAAACCAGCTGCGCAGGACTCCTGAGCTGATGTTTTACTTAGATGACTCTTTGGATTATGCAGAAGAGATCAATAAAATTTTAAAAGACAATTAAACAGAGCTGTAAGGTAATCCGTTTACCTTATTAAAGACTGTCCAACCCGCTCATATCAATATCATCATCGGTCATTTCGCGTGTTTTTGCCTCATCGGTCTGATCAGAATGTACTTCAGGGCGATCTGTTGCGTCCGTGTTTTTCTCTTCGTTAATTATAGTAGCATCTGTAGCGAATTGCATGGGGTCAGAAGAGGGTGAATGTTGCTGCCGGGGGATTATTATTTTCTGTTTACCGCTCATTCTTTGTTTAGCTTTCAATTTTTGATTGGGGATAACAAGCATTATGAGTGACCCGATCAATGTTCCCCAGATGAGGAACAGATACAGCAGGATCTCATCATCAATTCTTCTATGGAAATCATTAAGACAGTTTAATGTGTAGATGATGGCGAAAAACCCGCCGATCGATGTGAAAATAATCCCCGTGACCATGGCGGCCTTAGAACCATTCCCTCTTGCTGTAGCACTACAGATTATTGCCGGCATACATGATACGACAAAGATCAAATAAAAGAAGAAGGTGTAAAAAGCCACCTTTGCCTTATGACCGGAGCAGCTTGACAGAAAAACAAGCATCAACCCGATCAATATGATGGATATCGGATGTTTAAATATGCGAGTCATGTGATCGGTTTGAGCTAAATGTATGGAAATTAATAGAAAAGCTGCGGTTTTTAACGTTTATTGGAATTATGTTGGCTGTCACTAATGGCCACTCAAGAAATCAGTTTATTTTCGTGTGGTGCGATTCCCTTTTTACATAGCTAAGAGATACCTGATCTCCAAGAAATCACACAACATCATTAATGTGATCTCTCTTATCTCAATTACCGGAATGTGGGTAAGCACAGCGGCAATGGTAATCGTGCTTTCAGCATTTAACGGGTTTGAAGGAGTGGTAGAGGGTATATACACTTCTTTTGATGCCGACCTGAAAGTTGAAATTAAGGAAGGAAAGAGCTTCGATTCACAAATGATCCCATACGAGGTGATTGAAGACATTGAGGGGGTCAGCCACGTATCGCACGTAATTGAGGAGATAACTTTGGTAAAACACGAAGACCGATGGATCACCTGTACCATGAAGGGGATAGAGCACGGGTTTCTACTTGGTTCCAGACTTGACACGATGATCATAGAGGGTTTTCTGGACCTGGGAGAGAACGGCTCCCCAATGGCTATTATGGGATATGGAATCAAAAATCGTCTCGGAGTTACCGCTGACCCTAGATTTGCGGACTTTGTATCTGTTCACGGTCTTGTAAGGTCCAAAAATTTAAGAAAGGATGCTCAACCTTTTAATAAGGAGCCGATCTCGGTAGGAGGGGTGTTTAGTATCAACCCGGAATACGATGAGAAATATATTATGGTTCCTTTGTCTTTTGCTGCTGACCTACTTGACTATGGAACAGATATTACCGGAGTTGAGATCAATTGTGCTGATGGAGCGGATCTGCAAAAAATAAAGGAACAGGTGCTTCAAGCGATTGGACCACAGTTCAAGGTCAGAACCTATTTTGAGCAGAATGAGCTTATGTATCAGGTACACCAGAGTGAAAAAGGAATGACTTTCATAATTTTATCTTTCATTTTGGTCCTGTCTTCCTTTACACTGATCGCTTCATTGACAATGCTTGTTATTGACAAAAAGAATGACATTAAGATCTTGTCGAGCATGGGAGCTACGAGTAGACAGATCAGACGTGTGTTCTTTCTTCAGGGGTTGCTGATTACTTTTGTAGGGGCTATTCTGGGTATGCTTAAGGGTTATCTGACCTGCTGGGTCCAGATAAAATTTCATATCATAAAACTTGGTGGAGCGATTGTGCCCTATTATCCGATAGAGACCGAATGGACTGATTTTTTATTGATCATGCTAACAGTGGGGTGTGTAGGGCTAATCGCAACTTATTTCCCCACAAAATATTTGGTAAGACGTCACTTCGATCAGGCGAACTGAAACAGAATATCTTCAAAGAGATCATGCAGGGAAGAAACAGAATCTGTTGTCACCAGCTGTGTACGGATAGGTTTGAAATCGGGAATGCCTTTGAAATAATTAGCGTAATGTCTGCGCATTTCAACTATACCTTGTCGTTCTCCTTTCCAAACGATCGACCGGTCTAAATGTTCTTTAGCCACTTCCACGCGCTCTTTGATGCCGGGTGAAGGCAAATGTTTTCCTGTCTTCATAAAATGTTTCACCTGGTCAAAGACCCAAGGATTTCCGATGCTTGCCCTACCGATCATGATGCCATCAACGCCATAAACCCGCTTGTATTCCATTAGCTTTTCAGGAGAATTAATGTCGCCGTTTCCGAATATCGGAATGTGTATGTTTGGGTTTTCCTTGATCTTCCCGATCAGTGTCCAATCGGCCTCCCCTTTGTACATCTGTACACGGGTTCTACCATGAATCGACAAAGCCTTTATACCAACATCTTGTAGCTTTTCGGCAACGTCTTCAATGAATAGTGAATTGCTGTCCCAACCTAATCTTGTTTTAACCGTCACGGGCAGACTCGTTGACTTGACGATCTCGGAGGTCATACGGACCATCTTGGGTACATCTTGCAGTATTCCGGCGCCGGCCCCTTTACACGCTACTTTCTTTACCGGACAACCATAATTGATATCGATTATATCCGGTTCAGCAGCTTCTGCCAGCACCGTCGCTTTTTTCATTGATTCGATGTCCGAACCGAATATTTGAATTCCAACAGGTCGTTCTTCTTCAAAGATGTCCAGTTTCTTTTTGCTCTTCAAAGCATCTCTGATCAATCCTTCTGAAGATATGAACTCGGTATACATTACGTCTGCACCATGCTTTTTACACAACGCTCTGAAGGGCGGGTCGCTCACATCCTCCATCGGTGCAAGTAAAAGTGGGAATTCTCCAACTTCAATATTTCCTATCTTTACCAGCTGTAAAAGTTGTATAGCAGTATTAAGTTCTGCATGATTAATAGGCAAAAGTATTAAATAGTGAGGAAACCGATATTTCAACAATTCTCACCCGGTCTCAAGTTCTTTTTGGCAATAGCCGTCTGCCTGTGTATGCTCACTTTTTTTGCCAACATAGGTAATGGGTTGGCCGAATGGATAACTGGGGTTAGACCTTATGCTGAGAGCGCCTCCAATGATCTGACATCTTCAGCTTCTATTTCTGCCTATCGGATCGCCAGTATATGTTCAAATGTGGGTGGATTTTTGCTTTCTGCGATTCTGTTTGCATGGTTTTGTTCCAATAGTATTGGTGGCTATTTCAGCATAAGATCACCACTCAAATGGAAGTATCTGGCTGTGATAGGTCTCTGTTTTCTCCTGGCAATTCCGGCAATACAGCTGCTTTCGGAACTCAACGAGCTGATCAGCGGAGGCGCATATTTAATGGAGGCTCAAGATGAAACCAGCAAATTGAGATCAGCACTTTTAAGGACGGATAGTGTTGCTGTAGTTGTGCTAAATGTCTTTACGATGGCATTAGTTCCTGCGGTTGGAGAGGAACTTTTTTTCCGTGGAGTGATCATGCGCGTTTCTTTTCAGGGAACAAAGAACATTCATTTGGGGGTGTTGCTATCGTCAATATTGTTTGCCTTGGTGCATATGGAGTTCAGTAATTTCTTAGCGATACTCTTCATGGGGGTGTTATTGGGCTACCTTTATGTCTATACAGGTTCTTTGCTTGTTCCGGTCGGATTGCATTTTCTGAACAATTGTGTTTACATAATCTTGGAATCATCCGGTAAAGGATCGGCGTTTGTCGATCAGCTGGAAGCAGGATCCAATTTTTTATTCTGGTTGATAACAGGCGCTGTAGCACTGCTGCTCTTCGCTTATTTGCTGAAGCGTTCGATCAATAAAGGCAGCTGGAATATTACAGAGGGATCCCTTATGCGAGATTGAGCAAAGTACTAAATGGAGAACGGAATAGTGAGATCTTAATCCTTTTCGTTAGCAGAATAGGCCACCTCGAATTGTTCTACAGCCTGAAGCCTTTCTTTGATCTTATTTACAATGGCCATTTTTGTGTCTACATCAACGTCCAGATAAGCGACAATTTTGTTGACATCAACAGCTGCTACTAATCCTCTCTTCTCCCAAATAAAATCAGGGATGTCATCAACGGATTTTATCGCGTAGTTCAGCTGGATCTTTGAGACTTTTGATGCTGATCCGATCTGTGTCCCTACCCTGATGTTTGCGAGTATGGATACATCTTCAAATCTATAAATGGCATCACCGCTTGGTTTCTCATACTCAACCAACGGATCGGTTGTTTTCATTACCGCTACTGCCATAAAAAAGAAGAGTAGCATGAATACAATATCCGGCAGTGAGGCGGTTGATATCCCCGGTTGTCCTTTTCCTGATTTTTTCTTTATCCTGGCCATTATATCGGATTAAACATTTCTAGCATCTGGTTCAAGTAATCTGAGAGTAAATCGCACCCGAACCGCTTTGATCATTGGTCGGAGTGATTTGTCACCATCTTCTTCCTGCTTTTCCATTTGATCGTAAGTCATACCAAACGTACTCATAGAAAAGTCATTACGTAACCTTTTCAACACGCCTTTGATCTGATCCAATACTTCGAAATAGGTTTCGAAGGTAGTACCGTTGTTCGACTCGTAACGGATCACTGCTCTTTTCGAGATACACATGAAGGGCTCTTCAGTGAGCTCAAAACAGCTGTTCTTCCCTTCCCATTCTTCCGTAGCCTTTTCATACTTATCCAAAAGTGCAACCTTCATGTTTTCGTCAGGGATCAATTTGGTTTCACTGATCAGAATGGCCAATCGTGCCATGGTATCAGCAATCGTTGTTTCATTCACCAGGTGCCTTTCGGGCATGTTGTCTGCATCGCTGTTGTAAAAATCATCCACCCATTGCGCGACATCTTCCAGCTCGGCTCTTTCCTCTTCGATCTGTATTTCATCCTTGCCGTTTACAGCAATTTTCAGAACATTCCGATCTCTTACCTCAGGGCAGTCCTCGCATGGAGGCATTTCTTGCGGTAACGTCAGTCTGAGCCCCATGTCTCTATCCATGGTTGTTGTTACCAGCCAAAAGATCAGCAGCAGGAAAGCAATATCGGCCATAGAGCCGGCATTAATTTCTGGTATGTCTTTTTTTGCCATCTACCCTTACTTTTTTACTAGACTGTAAATTCCGCCGCCGATCCAGGAAAGCACGGCTATAGCGATCAGCACCATTGACGTTGCAATGCCCCAGCTGGCCAGATTATAGCCAAATGTGTCGAACTCAACACTATTCTTTTCCAGAACACTTGCCAGCTCTACAGGCACAGCGTCTGCCTTTGTCGCGAAGTATATGATTATTAGCAACAGGGCAAATGAGCCAAACGTAATGAGCACTTTGCCAATGCCCTTCGGGTTCTTGACGAAGCCAAGGATGATGAAAACTACCCAGATTACCACAGTAAGAAGGGTCAGCATAAGCGCCCAGCCTACAGATGTTGATGTTGCATTATTGATGTTGTTTTTTACCCGCGTTAATTCTTCCTTTTCGAACTGATCTACAGTTTTTGTCGGATTGCATTGGCAGGCGTCAGCTTCTGCATTGTATGCAATAATGCCCAGCTGCTTAGCTTCTCGCTCATCAGGCGTATCGCCATAATGAATCGAAATGGCTGCCACCACAACTCCGATCAACATCAGTATGACCGTTGTTGCAGTTAATACTCTCTTTATTGTCTTGTTTTCCATTAGAAGATTCCTTTCTTATCCTTTAGAAACGTTGTGTTTGATCAGTAGATCGATAAACGAGATAGAAGCATCTTCCATTCCATTGATCAAGCTGTCTATTTTTGAAACAATATAGTTGTAGAACACCTGTAGTATGATGGCGACAACCAAACCGGATACGGTTGTGATCAAAGCTGTTTTAATACCACCTGCAACAGTTACTGCATCCACTTTTCCGGCATCCTGAATCGCATCAAATGCGTCGATCATACCAATTACTGTTCCAAGGAAACCAAGCATCGGTGCCAGGGCAATGAACAGCTGGATCCAAGGCAATCCTTTCTCTAAAATTCCTGCTTGAATTCCTCCGTAAGCAATAACCGACTTTTCAACGGCATCCAGATTTTCACCATCAGAAGCTCTGTCCAGTCCCTGGTAAAATATACCTGCAACCGGTCCTTTTGTATTTCTGCAAAGCTCTTTTGCCTCTTCCACGCCGCCTGAAGCCAACGAAGACTCAATATCCACCAATAGCTTGTCTGTATTCTGAGTGGACAGGTTTAAATAAATGATCCTTTCAATACACAAGGCCAGACCCAATACCAATGCGATCAATACGAAGGACATGAAAAATGGCCCACCTTCGATAAACTTCTCTTTCAAAGATTGAGTGATCTCTGCTTTTTGAGCCTGCGGCTCTTCCGTCTGAGCACCTCCTTCATCTGGATTTTGTGCATATGACATGCTTGTTGTTCCGATTACCAGCAAGCTAACCAATGCAAATAAGGTGAATAACTTCTTCATGATTTTCAAAATTGTGATGTTTAAAATTTAGTTTAAAACTGTTATTTAATCTCTTTTATTGTTTTTAAAATGTCTTCTTAACGGTTGTAATTTCTAATGGCGGAGAGAGAGGGATTCGAACCCTCGGTACCCTTACGAGTACACTACCTTTCCAGGGTAGCCCGTTCGACCGCTCTGGCACCTCTCCCGATTCATCAAAGACTTATCCGCTTTTGGGTGGCCAAAATACAAAAAATTACATTACTTGCGTCCACAATTTAGTTCAATTGAAGAGCATTGCAATCCATCATATAATTATCAGTTTTTATACAGGTAAGTAAACCCGAATCGCCGCTGACAAAAAAAGGATGCTTAAATGGTTATTTCTCCACAAATTGGCTCAGAAAATTTTTGCTTGATAGTGCTAATATCGTCGTATCTACCAAACAGATACATCAGCTTTGTAACTGCAGCTTCTGTTGTCAGATCGTAACCTGACAAAACTCCCAGCTCCTCAAAAAAGCTGGAAGTTTCGTACTTTCCTTGTTTGACAGACCCCTGCTGACACTGGCTGACATTTATGAGCAGTAAACCTTTGTCAACACCCAACTTAAGGGCTTCTCGGAACCATTTTGCCGATGGAGCATTGCCGGTGCCGAAAGTTTCAATTACGACAGCGACCAGGTCCGGAGTATCAAAAAAATGCGCGATCTGTTTTTTGTTGATGCCAGGAAATAATTTTAGCACCCCAACATTAGGGTTTAAGGTTTTGTTAACCTCCAGAGGCTTTTCAAAGATGGACTTTACACTTCTGAGGTATTTGTAATTGTATCGTATCTCAATTCCGGCTTGCGCTAGTTTAGGATAATTAAAAGATTCAAAGGCGTTAAAATGTTCTGTGTTGGTCTTTGTCGTTCGATTCCCCCGATAAAGCTGATATTCAAAGTAAATGGCGACTTCAGGTACGATCGGGTAGTCGTTGTTGCTGTCGCATGCAATTTCTATAGCTGTGATCAGATTTTCTTTTCCATCCGTTCTGATTGTTCCAATAGGCAGCTGGCTCCCGGTTAAAATAATTGGTTTGGACAAGTTCTGCAGAATAAAACTGAGTGCGGAGGCCGTATATGCCATGGTATCCGAACCGTGCAAGATCACAAAGCCGTTGTATTTGGTATAGTTTTTTTCTATGATATTCGCTAGATCAACCCAGGTTTCAGGCCCCATATTGGACGAATCGATAGGCTTATTGAAGGATGTGGTGTCAATTTTGTACGCAAACCGATTCAATTCGGGCACTTGTTTTGTGATCTGCTCGAAGTCGAAGGGTTTTAAAAGATCAGTTTCAGGATCCTTCATCATACCGATGGTCCCTCCCGTGTAGATTATTAATACTGACTTTCCATTCATCTTCTTAGACTCCAAAAATTTCTTTGCTGTTTATTGTGGTTATTTCAGCTATTTCTTCCAAACTTACATTTTTTAGTTCAGCTAAGCGTTTCGCCACCAGTTTAACAAAGGAGGATTCATTTCTTTTCCCCCGATGTGGAGCCGGAGCCAAGTAAGGAGAATCAGTTTCAAGCACCAGATGTTTTAAGTCAATGTGCTCAATTACCTCTGACAAACCTGAATTTTTAAATGTAAGAACTCCTCCAATACCCATCCAGAAGTTGCCATATTCAATAATTTTTTCGGCTTGCGGCAGATCACCGGAAAAGCAATGGAAAATTCCCGATAGCTTATCGTCATTGACTTCGTCGAGAATTTCAAATATTTCATTGAAAGAATCACGTGTATGGATTACAATTGGTTTTTCAAATTCTTTTGCCCATTCAATTTGTATACGAAAAGCTTCTTTTTGTTCCGCCAGATGAGTTTTATCCCAGTACAGGTCTATTCCAATTTCTCCAACAGCAACGAAATTGCGTTTTTGCCACCAGGACCTTATTGTGCCGAGAACGGCTTGAAAGTTTTTGTCAACAGAACAGGGATGCAATCCCATCATAGCAAAGCAATTATTGGGGTATGCATTTTCCAATGCCAGCATTGGCTCGATCGAATCCATGTCAATATTGGGTAGAAAGATCCTTTCGACACCATCGGAAAGACAGCGCTGCATGACAGCGCCCAGATCTTCTTTAAGTTGCTCTGAATATAGGTGACTATGCGTGTCTGTTAGCATCAAGAAAGTGTTTTTTCAATTTATTTATCTTTACCGCTGCTTAAGCATGGGAACTGTAAAAGTAAAAATATTGATTTTAGCTCTGATATGGCTCGTGGGAACTTCTGTCAGGAACCCTTCGGATTCGTCAGTAAATGCCAAACAAGTATTTCTGAATTTTACAGAATCGTTTTACGATTGTGTTAAGGAAGAAAAGATCAGCTACAATGCGCTGCAATTTGGCTTGAAAGGATATCATTACCTACGTAAAAGTGCCAAATTGAAGAAGAAGAGGTATTTGACAATTGTTGATTTTTCACTTCCTTCAAACAAGGAAAGACTTTTCATTATCGATGTTGAACTGAATAGGGTTGTGCATCGGTCATTGGTTTCACATGGAATGGAAACCGGACGTCTTGAAGCAATGGAATTCTCTAATGAGCACAATTCACACAAAAGCAGTTTGGGCTTCTATATAACCGGAAGGGTGTACAAGGGCAAGCACGATGAGAGCATTAAGCTATACGGTCTGGAAAGAAATTTTAACGATAATGCTTACAATCGTGGGGTCGTTGTTCATAGGGCGGATTATGCAACGGAATCATTTTTGAAATCAAATAACAATGTTCTTGGCAGAAGTCTGGGCTGTCCGGCTGTTCCTTTTGAAGACTATACGAACCTCATGAATATCATAAGAGACGGTTCGTGCTTCTTTATCTATTCACCGAATAAAGAATATCTCCGACAGTCAAAAATTGTGAATAGTCAGAAAGGGTATGACAACTTTCTGGAACATTACAATTCCTGAGCAATTAATTCCTGATTAGTTTTATTCATAGCAGCGATCAGCTCCAGATCTTTATTATAGATGTTTGAATAGAATTCTATGACCCCATTCTCATCGGTACCCACCAGGTAATATTCGATGTACACCGTGATCTTTTTCTTTAGCGATACTTTACGATTCTTTTGGCTGTCTATTTTACTTTGGATACTATCGCTTTGAACAGATAGGTCTTGCTGCTCAGCGATGTATTCAGCCAGCTGAACAGGGTTCTGCAAACGGATACAGCCGTGACTGAACGCTCTTATGTCTCTTGCAAAAAAATGCTTGGAAGGTGTGTCGTGCATATACACATTACTCAGGTTGGGGAATATGAACTTTATTTTACCGAGTGCATTGCCTCTTCCTGCATTTTGTGAAATAGTATATCGGAAGTTGCTTGAGGTTACCTTGTTCCAGTCGATAGAGGCACTGCTTATCGTTTTTGTGCCTTTTGCTACTACGTAACCATTTCTGGTGAGGTATGTGCTGTCTTTTTGCACTTTGCTAAGCAATTCGGTTGAGCTGATGCTTTTAGGAACAAACCATCTGGGGTTCAAGATGAAGTGATCAAGCTCAGCATGGAACTCCGGTGTTTTGGTCCAGGTATTTCCAACCACGGTTTTGTGCTTCTGCACGTATTGTCTGTTCTCTACAACCTTCATGGTGAAAGAAGGTATGTTTATATAAAAGTAGGAGCTTCTGTTTTGCTCCTGCGACCACCTTAGCTTAGAGAGGGTAGCTTGTGCCGCCGTAAGGCGATCCTTATTGCTTATTGAGAACGCCTTGATCGTGTGTTTCCCGGGCTTGCCATCCGGATTCAATCCATTGTGCTTCTGAAACAGCTTGATAGCGACACAAACCAATGAATCATTAGCAGAAGATATGGAATCGAGGTAACCAAACAGTGTCAATGCAACACCAGCTTCAGAATAGCATTTTGCCGAGTCAGATTTGAATGGAGTGATCTTCGCTACGGCCGTATTGATCGGGTAATTCTGTGTAAAGCTCAGCAAAGCATTTCTTAGATGGGAATATTCCGGAACCTTAGGTTCTAAGAAATGCAAACTTTCAATAATGCTGGCTTTTTCTGCCGCATCCAGCAAGTGTTGTGACAGATCCGGCTTTACACTATCGATCTCGAATATTGGCGTATAGGTATTTTCAGCAATGAATCCCCTATTAAGGTAGGTGGCGAGTTTCATGTATTCACTGGTAAGACGCATTTCAATTTGAAACTTCTTGTTTTGTGTGTTTGCATTAGCAATTGATCGCATAATTTGATCAAGTTCAAAAAGTGAAGAATCAAGGCCGTATCCGGTAATGTTGTTGAGTACATAGATCAGATCTTCACCATTTTTTGATAAGCCATCTTCAGAAAACCAAAGCGACTCCCCCCTCTTTCGATACGTCTCTTCAACAAACTTTTTAGTTGTGGAATATTGATCTTCTGAGAGAAGCTTATCCCAATCGGGCGATGTGATTTGGGATTGAAAAAAAATGTTTAGTGGTGAATCCTTTTTGCTTTGATCCTTTTCCGGTGAGGCTTGAATGTTAGATTGATCCTGGCAGGATAATACAAGTGAAAAAATGCACACAAATGAGATGATATGGGGTGAACATTTCATTGAATAGCTTTTTGGATCTTCTCAAATACCATCTCAACTTTTATGCCGTTCATAGCAGCTTTTGCACAGTCCAGCTGCGCCTTATTCTCAGTCTTGCCATATATGGTGCAGGGCCTGCAAGGCAATTCATCTTTTGGAACTTCTACGATCAGATCTTCATTACCCAAGGGTCCAAACCCCATAAAATGATGTGTGCCGCCCCAAATGGAGACAACTCTGTTTCCCAAAATACACATTAAGTGCATGTTTGACGAATCCATTGATACCATTACTGACAGGTTGGACATCAGCTGTAGCTCTGTTTCAAGATTTAGGTTACCAGCTACTAACGTTATATCCGGATGCTTTTGTAGAATTTTTCTTAGTTCTGGGATCTCATCCTTGCCCCCAAATAAAAGGACCTTGCCCACAGTTTCCTGTTCAATTTTTGTGATCAGCTGGTCAATTTTACTGTCGCCCCATATTTTTGATTCATGAAGAGCGTATGGAGCAATTCCAATAAGCAGATCGTCCGGATTCAATTTGTTAGTTAGGCAAAATTCGGTCAGGGCATCAGAATTTAACGTCTTTTTCCAAGGATGATCAGACATGCCGATGTTTAAACCAAGTGCTTGAAAAGCCCAAAAGTATCTTTCTGTTGTGTGTGGAAGTTTTTTGAAATCGCAGGAAGGATTTAACAGATCTCTTTTGTCAGAACGCCCCTTTTCAAATCGTATAATTCGCGATCCTGCAGATTTAAAATAAGTGCAGAGTATCCTTGAACGAAGTACATTGTGCAGATCAACAACTGCATCGTATCGGGTAGAATTTAATTCTTTATATAAGTTGAACAATCCTTTTGGTCCTTTGTGTTCTCCTTTTAATGAAGCAGGGTGAAAATGAAAACGTTCGGATCGATTAAAGAATGGCTCGTATGCCTTGTTGGATACGAGTGTGATTTGTAGTGATGGATTCAGTTCAAGTAAGGAGTGAATTACAGGAGCGGTCAACGCCACATCTCCCATTGCAGAAAACCGTATGGCCAACAGATGCATATCAGCCTCTGTTTT
>JAAZYJ010000009.1 GCA_014239715.1 Flavobacteriales bacterium | reverse complement strand
TCAGCAACCGTCACCTTTACCGTGAAGTTGTTCAAAATATCATTGTATTCTGGTTCCAAGTTGGCAATTGCAAACATTTCTTCTTCTTGTGCTGCTGATTGCGGCGACTGCCCCGTTATCTCATCGATGGGAAGTTTTTCCTGTTTTCCTTTTTCACCAGTTCTGATACCATACTGGCCAGCGGCATCCAAGGATTCTTTGGCAACAAAGTTTAGAATTCTTCGCGCAATGTCGTCCCACTGAATCGATTTTCCTTTCGACCCGGATTTTGGTGTAAATCCTTTATATCCATTCAGGTTGTAGTTTCCATCGGCCATATTTTGTTCAAATCTTTCCCTCGCATCCTGAGACAACTTTGATACCCAATTTGCTTTTGCAAGAATTGCAGGATAATTGAAGCCATACCCAATTGGAATAAGTTCTTCAAGTTCAAATACGTAACCAGAGGGTTCATCTTCCCAAGTAAAGTTTTTAACACCTTCTAAAGCAGAAAGCTTTCCTTCGATAGCAGAAGCCTTGACATATCCATGTTTTCTCAAAACTCTCTGAGCTATCTTTTTTGCAACATCATATCTATCATCCCAATCCTTTACGATATCTTCACAAAATCTGTAATAACCATCTTCGTTTGGTTCATAATCTTCATTGCTGAATCTAACATTGACATAAAGGGTTCTGGATGAGTATGTTACTTCATATGAATCATTATAGGCTGAGTGTCCATAAAAGCTGTTATTATCCCACTCCTCTGACAAGTCTTCTATAATAGCATCATAAGCCGGCGTCGACGGATAATGGGGCGGGACTATTTCGTCTGTTTGCTCTTCTTCTTCGAAAGAAAATGCAATATCACCATAGAAGCTACAATATGGGTGCTCATCGTATTGTTCAACTTCGTGACCAATTCCGGCATGGTCAAGATTATGAGAGAATTCGTCATATACTTCCTGACAAGCCTGCTCTAGTCTTTCATATTCCTGCTCTTCCGCGTAATCCTCCTCGGGTCTTCCTTCCTCATCATAATCTGCCTTATAGCGAATTCCTTTAAGCGACTCAATCTTGAACATGTTATAAAATAATTCAGAAGCAATTGTATCGGTATAGGATCCTCCAGTTAAATTGAATTGATTTATAAAGGCTTTTGCCTCTTCGACGGTTGCAGCTTCAGGATTCGGAAGATAATCTTCAAATATTCCTTCCTGTTCTTCGTGGGCCCATTCAGTAATGGCTTTCACAAAACCCGGAAATCTCTTACCATATATTCTTACTTCCGGAATAGCCAATTCATAGCCGTCGTCTCCATTAACAAATCTACGAAGACGAGTTCTGGCAATTGGAGTCATGCCGCCTTCTCCTCTATCTCTATCTTCAAATATTTCCGCCATATCATATTCATGAAGAGCGTCGTCCAATTCAACTGCAGTTCTTTCTTCGAAGGGCTTATCTGGATCATCAGCATACTGAAATAAGAAGTTGTCCAGATCACTCGGCTCGATCAAGTAGGCAACGAGGCCGGCGTTATCAGCCTCCCTAACAGCGCACTTAAAATAATCGTTACCTTCGGCATGACAGGAATGCAGATCTGGAAAGTCGCTCATTCTTACAATGTCAACGGGATCCCGAGAAATGATAACAGGCTTCTTATCCATCTTTTTCAAGATGTCAGGATTTCTTTTGAAATAATCCATGGCAGGTCCGCCGCCCTTTACAACGGGACGATTGAGATAATCAATCCATGAATCGATTTTTGTCATGCTTTTTTCACGACCTTCACCAGCGCGTGTGGCTGCCCAAGATTCTTCGTGAAACAATCCATATTGATCCCAAACAGGGAACTCAGCAGCATTGGGGTTGGAAACAACAAGGGCGTTAACAAAGTTGCCAGTGTCGTCATGATACTGTTCATTTGATATGGTATATGATCCTGTCTCAAGATCTCCAAATTCATCATGATACTTTTGTGCAAGTTGACCCGGGTTTCCTACAAATTGTTCGCCGTTATGTAAGCGCCCCAGATAAGACCCAGATTTTACACCCGCTTCTCCTGCCTCAACATTGCGATCCATATATCTTTCTTTAAAGACTTGGTGCGGACCCCGCTTCATCCACTGGGCGCTCTCGACTCCTTTTGTATACATGCGGTGATATTCTTTCCACATCTTTTTTGCTTTCTCTGGAGTGTTTGGTGCAAAGCGAAAAACAGTGCCTGAATCTTGAACTCCTCGATAATCGATCCATTCATCCGAGTTAGCTCCATAGTAAGTATCAGGCTTGATATGTCTAGCGTCGACAACCTTTTTGACTTTAAGAAGAGCTTTCATGATTTTCATTTTAGCTGTTTTCTTATTGCCCTTGAAATCTTCCATCTCTTTTGTTACGACACCGTTTGCAAAATCAACAGCCCATCCATTGCCTTCGAAGAATTCGATGATATCATGAATTTTACCTTCTGGTTTGACGTCCATGAAAATTAGCTTTCTGGAATGTTCACCAAAGAGATTATAAAATGGCATCCGATCCCACGAGGTCTGCTCTGAAAAGGCACGAACTTTTTCTGCGACTTCATCAGAAATCTCAGTAAGCATGGGATCATTGTATGATGGTGTATATGGT
>JAAZYJ010000010.1 GCA_014239715.1 Flavobacteriales bacterium | reverse complement strand
AGTATTGGTTGATGTCCCTTTTGAATATGTCGCAATTTAGATCCGAAAGCCCAAGACCAATAGGTCATCGATTTGAGGAAGACTGCCTTTCCAGGAGTTAAATTCCTCTAATAATATGTTATGTTGACCAGCAGTATTTGTTGCACATGTCGCCAAAATTGTTTCAAATTTTGACATACCTAGAGAGCGATGAGATGACTCACCAAGCTGGTCATAAAACCCGTCTGAATACATGAAAACCCAATCTCCTTTTTGCAGTTCGATTTGTTGGCTTTTAAATTGACGATTAATCTTTTTACTCTTGTTGGTATAAGACCCTCCGACTGAATAAAGATCTGCGTCATACCGCATTATTTTAGAATCTGAAATAGCGATAATACCATTTCGTGCCCCACTGAAATGAACGATCCGTTCCGTTTTGTTAACGATACATATGGCGATGTCCATTCCATCCTGGATCTCACCTCCACTGGTTTGGTCCAAGACCCTGATGATTTCCTTGTTAAGCTCGATCAGTATATTGGAAGTATCCAAATTGTTCTTTTGGACGATCTTGTCAAGAAGAAGACTGCCCATCATGCTCATGAACCCTCCCGGCACTCCATGGCCGGTACAATCAACGGTGGCAATAACACTGAGGTTTCCAAAACACCTGTACCAATAGAAATCGCCACCAACAATGTCCTTCGGGTGGTAAAAGACAAAGAAATCCTCAAAGTAGGACTCCATTAGTTCTTGTTCGGGTAAGATGGAGTATTGGATTCTTTTTGCGTAATTGATGCTTTTTGTAATTTCATTGTGTTGTTTCTCAACGACTAGTTTTTCTTCTTCCAGCTGGCTGGTCCGAATCTGAATCTTACGTTCAAGTCTTTGATTAGCGAACTTTAGCTGCCGTTCTCTAAGCTTAATAGTAATGATACTACCTGCAATAAGCACGGTTAGGGTCAAAAGATAGAACCAGGCTGTTTTCCAGAATGGTGAGGCGATAGAAAAAGAAAACACAATGGGATCGCTTTCTACACCATCAGCATTGAAAACTTTGACGTGAAAAATATAATCACCCGGATTTAAATTTGAATAGGTAATGGAGTTCTGTAATGTTTTAGGGCTCCATTTGTTCTCATAACCTTCCAGCCGGAAAGAATAGCTAACCTCATCATGATTCACCATGCTAATTCCAACAAATTCAAAAGTGAGATGGTTCTGGTCATGAAACAAGATGGGGTTGTCAGCTTTGTGAAGGCCCGGATAGACCCCGCTTTTTGTGATCCACTTATCAATTGTTTCATAGTTCAATCGAATAGAGGTAAGGGCGATATTGGGTGGAGTTTGCACTGATACATCATTGTTCTCATTGTATTTGTAGACACCTTTAATGGTTCCGAACCAAATTGATCCGTCCGCTGTTTTACAGCTGCTGTTCGCATTGCATTCAACGCCATTAAACCCGTGCTTGGAATCAAAGTGTTTTAAGATTTGCAAATGGCTAGAATTGCTGACCGTTGCGTCCAATTTGTCAATGCCAATTGTATTTCCGATCAGTACTTGGTTCCGGTTGTTTATCTCCAATGTGTAACACATGGATGATGATAGACCTGATCTCTGATCTAACGATACTATAGGGTTGGTGTTAGGCTGCTCTCTGCTGATCTTAAATACTCCATGATCGGTTGCACACCATATATGTCCGGTTTGATCCTCTCGAATACAATAACAAGCGAAATTCCTAAGGCTGTCTATTTTACTCAACTGCTGTTCGTGTAAGAGATACAACCCATTTCCACAACCGATCCAAAGCTGACCCGTTGAGTCTTGGTGAAATGATAGTACTCCGCCGGGTGCTGATAGTCCTGAGTCTTTGTCAAACCAGCTTACCAATTCGTTCTTATTGTCAATCAACCCGAATCCCTTTTGTGTTCCGAACCAAACCTGATCCAAAGAATTGACACTAAGGGCGCGGTCAACAATGGTTGGGTCATTATTGATTTTATTGACAATTTTAGATAATGATGGTCTGCTGGCCTTCAGCTCAACGGAGGAGATGACATTATCTATTAATCGACACAGGCCTTTATCTTTGTGTACCAGCCATATGCGTCCGAAAGAATCCCCGTCAATACCTCGAACAATATCGTCGCTAATTTTTTGAACGCTGTCATTCTTGATCATGTAGATTCCCTTGAACGTACTGCAATAGATTCGTTGACTATCGATGGCAGTGATCGTTCTTATCTGATCATTTCCCTCCACACTAAAATTGTATTGGCTGAAGGCCGAGTGAATATGTGCCACAAGTCCCGCACCGTTAGTCCCTATCCAGGTATATCCTTCTCTGTCTATATACACTTTCCTTATCTCAGAAACCGGCAGACCATTTTCGTATCGGAGATGCAGAACGGAACCGTTTAGGTCTTTTTCGTAAACTCCTGCCTGTGCCGTGCCGATGGCCAATTTATTGTTTCGAAAAGAGACTGATCGTATATCGGGTTTCTGGCTATTCAAGTCATTGGTAAGCTGATCGTGATGTAATTTGCCGTCTTTGAACAATACAATTCCGGCAGCTGTCCCTACCCACACATTTGAATCTGAAGAAGGAGTGAGGCAATTGACCGTATTGGATGGTAATCCGTTTTTTTCATCAAATATTGTTGTGTCTCCATTGTTGATGTAGTACAATCCGTGATTTTTTGTTGCCATCAATATCCCGGATGAGTAGGCTAAAGACGCGTTACAGGCGGATGGAAGTTTAAAGAAGTCAAGCTGTGAGCCATCCCAAATGTACTGATTCCCATTTTTAACAAGTATAACAAGTCGCCCATCATCCAAAAATTCCAGATCTCGAATTTCCTTGGTTTGAATGGTTTTGATACACAAGGTTGAATCCGGCAACTGGACCTTTCCGTTGCGTATAATGTTAATGCCTTTTCTGGTCCCTACCCATACAGCTCCTTCCTCGTCTAGCGTCAAGCAAATTACCTCATCATTTGAGAGGTTGTTGATGCGATTAAATGTGGTGAATATTTCGCCATCGAAACGGCAAACTCCACCGCCGTAAGTAGCCACCCAAATGTAACCCGATTGGTCCTGAATGATATCATAAACCTGTGATTGACTAAGTCCGCCAACCTTGGGAAGGTAATTTCTGAAATTGTATTGCTGTGCTAACGTACAGCCTGAACCTATCAGAAAAACCAGAAAAAGACAGCACTTATTAATCATACCTAATTGAGGATCCTTTTTATGTACTGAAGATAATAGAATTTGACCGATGTCAGTTTCAGTTCAATATTTTCACCTGGCCCCCTTATTAATTGTAAAACCTGACCCACAATTTCTTTACCGATACGTCCGAATGTTATATTTGTACAACGACACAGTTTTAAGAGATGGATTTTATTGAAGAATTGAGACAGAGGGGCATGATCCATGATCTGATGCCTGGAACACAAGAGCAGCTCGCAAAAGGAGTTAATGCTGGGTATATAGGGTTTGATCCTACGTCAGATTCTCTGCACATCGGAAACCTTGTTCAGGTAATGACACTGGTGCATTTTCAACGGGCCGGGCATAAGCCTATCGCCTTGGTGGGCGGTGCAACCGGCATGGTAGGAGATCCATCCGGAAAATCTCAGGAACGGAACTTATTGGATATGGATACGCTTCGCGGAAATCAGGAAGGCATTACCGGATAGCTACAGAAATTTCTCGATTTTGACTGTGGGGATAATTCAGCAGAAGTGGTGAATAATTATGATTGGTTTGGTGAGATGCGATTTCTCGATTTTATCCGGGATACAGGAAAGCACATACCTATCAATTATATGCTGGCAAAGGATTCGGTAAAAACAAGAATGGAAACGGGTATGTCTTTTACTGAGTTCAGCTATCAGCTGGTTCAGGGGTATGATTTTTACCATTTAAATAAACATCACGGTTGTATGATCCAGCTTGGAGGATCGGATCAGTGGGGTAACATTGTTACCGGTACGGAGCTGATCAGAAGGATGGGTGGTGGCGACGCTTTTGCCGTAACTACGCCGTTGATCAAAAAAGCGGATGGCACCAAATTTGGAAAAACAGAAAGTGGCGCGGTTTGGTTGAACAAAAACAAAACGTCGGTTCGCGACTTTTATCAGTATTGGCTGAATGCGTCCGATGAGGATGCATCTGCGTATACTCGTATATTTTCACTGAAAAATATTAGGGAAATTGAGACTCTTGAATCGAAACATGGCGAGGATCCTGGTAAAAAGCTGTTGCAAAAAGAATTGGGAAAAGAGATCACCATTCGTGTGCACTCACAGGCTGATTACGATGCGCTGGGGCTGGAGAGCAATATTATGTTCGACAGAGGCATCAGCAAGTCGGAGCTTGGATCAATGGGGCAGGAGGAATTTGAAAAAGCAATTGCTTCGTTTGATTTTGTAAATATTGATCACAAGGAAGGGGTCGGGCTTTTGGAGTTTTTAGCTGGAATGACAGGAGTGTATACGTCTAACGGTGAAGCTCGCCGAGCACTACAGGGCAATGCTGTTGCAATAAATAAAGAAAAGATAAGAGAGGATTTTCAAATTGAGGAAAAAGATTGGTTATATGGCGTTTACATGATCATTTCCAAGGGGAAGAAAAAACACATTATCGTTAATCGAGGAGTAAAATAAGGGATTAAATAGTTAATTGAGAACATCCTCTGATATCCGAATTGTCTGTTCGGCCAAGTATTTCTATTCCTCTATTGTTGCGCTTCCCAAGGTCTTGTGTAGCAATAAATGAACAGGAATTCACATTGGCAAGGTCGATCACGTTCATGATCCCTGAAGCAAGTGAATAATTGGAATAGATCGGATCTGTATTTTCACGGAAACTGATCTTCATCCAGGAAGGAGTGTGAAATATTCCACCACCTGTAGAATATGCCTGAGAAAGTAGTTCGGTCATTCCGTATTCGGAGTGAATTTCCTGAACGTTAAAACTCTTTTTAAGAAGGGAGTGAACCTCTTTTCTGATCATTTCATTACGTCTGCCTTTCATTCCGCCGGTTTCCATTACAATGATTTCTGCGAGGTCCATTGGATGACGTTCAGCGAAGTCAATTAGCGCATAGGTAACCCCCAAAAATATAGTGGGCAGCTGCTGATCTTTACATTGCTGAAGAACCTCAGTCAATTTATCGTATTCGTCCAGGTAAAAGCCGGAAAGTTTATTTTTTGATTGTTTGATCAGATGATCTGTCATGTAGACAAGACTGGAATCACCGTGTTGCAGATAGGAGGGAAGCAGGCCCAGGATCACATATTTTTCCGGTGATCCATAGAAGTAATTGAACCCTTTTGTAAAAGCGAGCTCATAAACCGAAGGGTCATTAATGAAGTGTTTACTTCTGATCGAACCCGTCGTGCCACTGCTTTTGAATATGAGTGGTGCGTTGGCATTTCCGACCTGTACGGTTCGGGTTTTGAAGACCTCTATTGGTAAATAAGGAATTTGCTCGATGGAATTCACGTTACCAACGTCTACCTTAAGAAGTTTCAGATACATATTATATGCCTCGCACCTTTCTGCTTGAAAGCGAAATAAATTCAAACTTTTTTCGTTAAAGTCCTGTTCGGATTTTATATCAAGTAGGCTTCGGATATCCAAAATTGAAGGAGTCATTAATATAATATGTTGTAAATTTACACTTATGCAGCCATTATGGAAATTTGGGTTAGCGGGATTGTTCTTGACGGCAGGGTTGGTGTCATGTCTGCGACCTCAGACCTTCCCGCCGGAACCGGAAATTGGTTTTAAAAGCTTTGAGATCCTGACGGATTCTGCTAAGCTTACCATTACCTTCCAGGATGGCGATGGAGATATTGGCCTTAACGTATCTGACACCTTACCGCCTTACGATACGTCAAGTATTTACCATTTTAATTTATTCGCTCAATATTGGGAAAAAGACGATGTTTTGGGATGGGTGCAGGGCACGGACATCATGGGCGAACCAATAGAGTTTCGTTACAGAACGCCGACAATAACTCCCGCAGGACAGAATAAGGCACTTAAAGGAGAAATTGAAATGACACTGGAGCCGTTCTATTTTAACATCGGATCAAGTCAGTCTGACACTATAAAATACAAGATAATGCTAGTGGACAGGTCGCTAAATGAAAGCAACTGGGTGGAATCTGAAGAAGTGATCAGATAGCACCATTATTTAGTCTTAGATTTCTCCTGCTACTGCTTCAGAAACATTGATCACATGGTCACCGACTTTTTCAAGTGATGAGAAAAGATCGCTATAGATCATTCCGCTTTCCATATTGTAGTCTTCCTTTTGCATACTTTCAAGATGCTCTTTACGGATTTCATTCCGGTATCTGTTGATCTCCCTTTCTTTAGCAACGGCGGGGTCCAGAGAAATACTTCCGTATTCCCCATTTAGATTGTTTATCATAATTTCAAACGAGTCGTCCAATCGATTCATCAATTTTTCAAGACGCTCTCTTTGTTCAGGTGAAAACCAGATTTTCTCATCGTTCTTTCTTTCAATTCCTTTACTCATTTGATAGTAAATATCGCCGATTCGTTCAAGGTCGTTAGCAATACTTAACATCCCATGAACTTTAATGGATGCTTCAGAAGTCAATTCTGATTGGGAGACCTTTCCCAAATAATTGGTGATCTCAATTTCTATTCTATCAGTTATCTCTTCATATCTTTTAATTGAAGCATGAAGCTTAATTCGTTTTTTACGGTCGGTTTCAACCAACAGATCTCGAACTTTACCGGACATCTTGGTGGTGATCCTCCCAAATTTAGTGACCTCCTTTTTAGCTTCAAGAATTGACATTTCAGGAGTACTCATCATACCAGATGAAATGTACTCAAGCCGGAACTCTTCATCCGCATCACCCTTAGACGGCACCATCCTGGTCACAACTCTAGCAATGAAGTTAACAAACCAGATCAGGAGAACCACATTCATGATATTGAATATTGTATGGAATATGGAGAGGGCAGTAGGGACACTTCCTGGTTCTGCCAAAGGTGACCCTTGTCCCGAGTCGGTCATATACACGTCTATGCCATACATGAAACCCTGAAAAGCGATAAGCATCCAAATGACTCCGAAAATGTTGAATATAAAGTGCGCCCTTGCCGTGCGTTTGGCATGGACGTTCCCAACCATGGCGGCTAAGTTTGCCGTGATAGTCGTTCCAATATTTTCACCCAAGACCATTGCTGCAGCAGCTTCAAATGGTATCGTTCCGTTAGCACAAAGAACCAATGTAAGAGCCATAGCCGCACTTGAAGACTGAACGACAACCGTTAAAATGGTTCCAATAGCAACAAACAAAATAGTACTAAGGAATCCCATGCTTGTCCAATGGGCTAAAAAGTCAAGCACTTCGGGATTGTTCTTTATGTCAGGAACCGCATGTTTCAGTTCATCCAGACCCAGAAACAGAAGCGCAAATCCAACGATAAATTCGGCAAGAGCCTTCAGTTTTCCTTTCGAAGAGAACATCATTGGGAAACCAATACCAATTAAAGGAAGAGCAATAGCGCCCATTTTAACTTTAAACCCTAGTAAAGTAATTAGCCATGCCGTGATCGTGGTACCAATGTTGGCTCCCATGATAACGCCGATAGACTGTGTTAAGCTCAATAATCCGGCGTTGACGAAACTTACAAGCATAACTGTAGTTGCGGAAGATGACTGAATCAGCGCGGTGGTAGAAAATCCTGTAAAAACACCTGCAAATCTATTGGTTGTTAAGGTGCTTAAGATCTTTCGCATGCTGTTTCCTGCAAGCTTCTGGATTCCTTCGCTCATCACCTTCATCCCATAGATAAAGAAACAAAGGGCACCGATTAGTTTTAGTAGGTCAAATATTCCAAATTCCATGAGTTCTCTTTTTACTGCTGCAAAAATAGACCAGAGACATTTCTAAAGTCTTGTTTCAATGTTAACTTAATGTTAAGGAGTGAGCCACCCTGTTAAGTTTTCTTTAAATGTGTTTTTGGTGGATATTTTGAGTCTTTTTATCATTCATCTTTGTGCCTTTAATTGACTGATAAACGAATCGAAAGATGAATAAGAGAGTTTTAGTTCTAGCCATTGTAATAATGTCAGGTAACGTATTTGGGCAAAGAGTTATTGATGCTAAATTCGGAAAGGGCATTTTGAATGTAATTGCAGCTGATTCCAGCTGGAGTATGAAGTTCGGAGCAAGGTTTCAAACCTTATTCGTAGGGGGCGTTGAGCTAAACGATACTGAAGGACCTGTTGGAGCAGAATCTAACTTTCTAATTAGAAGATCTAGATTGAAGTTTGACGGATTTGCCTTCTCTCCGAAAGTGAAATATAAAATGGAGTTTGGGCTGTCTAACCCCGACATGTCCGGTATGGGTCCTGAAACAAAAAACTCGCCCAGATTCATACTAGATGCAGTTGTAAAATGGAATTTTGCCGGAAACTGGACAATTTGGGCCGGTCAAACCAAATTGCCCGGGAATAGGGAACGGGTGGTCTCATCAGGAAATCTGCAGTTTGTAGATCGATCACTTGTGAACAGCAAGTACAATATTGATCGTGACATGGGAATTCAGCTTAGACACCATTTTACCATTGGAGAAAATTTCATTGTTCGGGAGATTGCTGCACTCTCGCAGGGTGAAGGCCGAAATATT